>JBCBWU010000142.1:0-18416 GCA_039816955.1 Bacteroidota bacterium | reverse complement strand
GCACTTACAGTGAATTCGATCAAGTCGTAGCCGTAAGGACCAGCAACTGGATCAAACAAGCTCAAGAAGCAAGAGTAATCGGCTAGCTCGATGGTTGGATCAGTAGCATCAATCGTACCTTCAGCCGTCTGAATGTCAAAATCAGCAGCGATGACTACATCGGTGTCATCTGGACACTCGAGTACTGGATCGGTCTTGTCTTCAGCGAAGATATCGCCCCAACAAGTGTAAGCCACTTCTCCTTCTACGATTACTTCGATCATGTAAGTGTGGTCACCACAACCTACAATCTTGTTATCGTTCGTACCATCAACAGTGATGTTGAAGTCATCCGCACAGTCAAAGTTACCAGTCAATACCATACCAGGTACGATAGTAGCACCACAGTCTTCACCCAAAGTAACATTGATGTTACCAATACAACCAACGTTCAGGTCTTCTACTACAACAGTAGTGAAGGCATCCTGTACACAACCGGGGAAAGCAGGAGTTACACCGTCTCCCGATACGTTACCGTTAGAAGCACCGTCGTAAGACAAAGCTACTTCGTAAGTACCAGGGCCAAGAGCAACTGGATCAAATACGGTAGCAGCGTTACCGTCGATAGTGAAGGTTACGCCGTCAGCACCAACAGCATCTACATCACTAGCACCCAAAGTGATCGCATCCTGGAATGCACAGTAGATCTCATCCAATGCAGGATCGAAGAATGGATCTGGGTAAGCACAAATGTTACCAATTTCAAATTCTGGACCTGTAGGATCGCCCAAAATGTATTCTTGCACACGAGCCGTGTAACCTACGCGGTCTACGTGAGTGAAGCTAAATTCGTAAGTACCGTCCACAGCATTATATACTAATGGTGTACCAGCAGGAGCGATATCGTTACCGTCTCCATCCTGTAGTAAGGTAAACTGGAAATCACGGCCAAATCCAAGGGCACCACCGTTTTCGTCAATCATTGCGATGGTCTCACCGAAAGTACCGTCGTCACCACCAGTACCGGCAAGCAAGTCGATTGGCGTAGCGTCATCATTACAAGAACAAGGATCGGAAATTTCGATTCCAACCATTTCCGTACTAGTGCCACCTTCGTAGTCTACACATACTTCGATACCAGCAATAAAACCAGTGTCACCACCAGCGCTGTCACCTACGTACAACGTCCAGATACCATCAAGACCGTCGTTTTGTGGGAAGAGTGCAGCAAAAGTAGTTACGAGTGGTCCACCAGCATCGCCAGGAGCAGCAAGGCCGTCACCGTTCGGGAAGAAGTCAACAACACCATCGTCGCCAACGAAGCTAGTAGAGCTATCGCCCATATCTTCGGCATCAACAGCAAAACCATCGTTGAAATTGACAGGAACATTAATTGCAACATCATCAGCGTTACCGAAGGTACCCGGAGGTACACCAGGGCGGCTCATCAGTGGCAACACACTACCATCTGGTGCTTCCAATATAAAGGTCAAGTCCCCCACAAAGGTATGCTCCATGGTAACCGTTGCTGTAATGTCGGTTACCGTAGCTCCAGCTGGAACATCTACGGCAGTAGTAGCAGCCAAAGAGGCCATTGAAGCTAAACTACCATTGAAGCCATTGTCGGCAATTTCAGACATACCTTCACCTTCACCACAGCTGGTACCCATTACAGGGGTGTCATCAACTGTGAAAGAGATGTCGAACATCTCCAAGGTACCAGTGTCACCACCAGCGTCGTCACAAACCACTAAGGTCCACAAACCCTCGATTTGCTCACCAGCGAAAGTAGAGGCAAAAGTACCACCTTCCGGTTCGTACATACCGGTGAATGGTGCCTCACTACCAGGAGCATCTTCAATGTTAGCACCACCATCAACAAAGATCGTGTTGATGAAGTCGTCACCAGAGCCACCATTGTCACTGGTAAGATCTAGCCCTGTTCCCGCAGGAGAAACCAAGGTGATCTCCAAATCCCCGTCGAAAGTGTGAGTAATAGTAAGCTCTACCTGGTCTAAGGTAGCAGTAGAACCAATAACACCACGAACTGAAACCAAAGCGTCGGTTTCAGTAGCCGTAGAACAATCAGAGGTACCTGTACCACTTGCCGGAACCGACAGCGGAAGACCCATACCGGAGAATGTCTGGGCAGACATCATAAACGGTAAGGCCGTTGTTAGCACGAGCGCACAAGCCCATTGCCAACAGTTTTTAAGCGTAAAAGTCGCTTTTACCATAAGATTACAATTTGTTATGAAAAGTTATGTCGTCTCAAAATACTGAACAGAGATCTTAATATGTAAGAAACTCTAAATCAAATGCTTATTTCAGGTCGTCGTCATTTTGTCCCGCTAGCTAGTGTAAATACACCAACTACAAATACCTCTTATCAAGAACAAAAATCCCTTAAAGGTAAAGTAAAATGCCTTTTTTCACCGCATCCTGGCGGTATTTTTTTGCCTTACTTATATACCTGTACGCCTTCGTTGTTATTCACAATTACGACCAGAGGCTGGCCTTGATTATCCAGTTCCAGTACATTGCGTACATCGTAATAAGCGTACAAACCTGTCTCATAGGCTGGTAAAGCTTCGTAGTCGCCTTCCGCACTACCTAACAAGATCGTCCCGACACCCGCATCAGAGCGAGTGGTTTCTACTTCGCGTTCGTGGTAGTTACCCGCTAGCAGGATATCTTTTTGCCCATCCTTGTTGAAATCGCGGACTACGATTCCGTAGGTTGGGAAAGATTGGGCAATCATTGGCAGCTTCTCTTGACTGAAACCACCCTGCCCATCATTGCGCAGAATCATACTTGAGAATTCAGTCACGGCCAACTCAATGGCTCCTTCCATGCGGCCATCCAAAATTTCGGATACCTCAGCTGAAGCGAAATCGTGATAGGTAGGGAATTCATCTAAAACAAATTCCATCTGCTCGGAAGAGCACTGACGCCCCCGTACTGGTAATTCCCGTCCAGAATGGTCGTAGTAGGCCAGATACACATCGTTGGTACCGTTTTCATCAAAGTCATTCACATAAGCTTTGAACGGCTTATCCTCAGAAGCGCTGAACTTGATATTCAAACCGGCATTACCGGCAACCAGGTCCTGATCGCCATCATTATCCAAATCCACGAGCATGAGACGGTTCCACCAGCCAGTGGTTTTGTCCAAGCCCATTGCGCTGGTGTTATCCGCCAGCTTGCCGCCCTCATTCTTAAATACAGTGATTGGCATCCACTCTCCGGCAACAATCAGGTCTGCATCCTGATCACCATCAATATCGCCCCAGACGGCATCGGATACCATTCCTAGCTTACTGAAGTCAGGCAAGATTTCCTGGGTCACATCCGTGAACTTCCCGTTGTCATTGCGTAGGAGATAACTCTCTGCCGGGTGACCATATTTACCCGGTACCTGCCGCCCACCAATAAAGAGGTCCATATCGCCATCATTATCCAGATCGCCGCTGGTGGCTACACCGCCACTGGTGCGAATGGCCGGAATATTAGATGACTTGCTGAAACGACCGTCACCAGCGTTGAGGTACAGGCGGTCTTCCAACTGTGGTGATCCCAAGGCAAATTCGTTTCCACCACTGGTTACGTATAAATCTTGGTCACCATCCCCATCAGCATCAAAGAAGTGGGCGTGCACGTCCTCGCTAGCCGCATCGGCAGCCCAGGGCTGTGAAGGAGCCGGTACAATAGTCTGGTCCGCTTGTTGCAAAAACAGTTGTCCGGCAGTGCCCGCAGCACCTCCCAAGTACATATCATCTAAACCATCACCATTTACATCCGCGGCAGCAGCAGCTGGTCCGAGGGTAGACATACGATGTGGAATTAGCACTTCGTCCTCGTAATCATCGTAGACATTCTCTTGGTGACGATACTTTAGTTGAGACTCATTTGTATACGATTTGAAGATCGGTGCGTTGATGTGGTAAATATTGGCTGGCTTGCGTTCACCCGTAGCTTGATCGATAGTCAAACGCTGATCCACCTCTACATCCAACATTTCGGTCACCATTCCAGCAGGCCACTGAACTACCAGGCGATCCACTTTTGTAGCTTTTCCAAGTCCGAAGGACAATACTGGGTCAGAACTGGACATATAGCCCCGTACTGGGGATATTTCCTGTAGCTGTAAATTATCTCCGGTAAACACCCACACCTTTGCTCCTACTACATTAGGGTTAGTGGTGGTATTACCTTTCAGCTTTACACTTAGGTAATGGTGGGGCAGTTTCTCGGTCGCCTTGTTTTCGTATAAAAAGGCTCGATCATTCATATTACTCACCACCAGGTCTAAGTCACCATCATTATCCAGATCCGCATAGGAAGCACCCTGACTAAAGGTGGCTTGGGTCATACCTACTGTTTCAGACTCATTAGAGAAGCGTAGATCGCCACCGTTCATGAACATATAGTTCGTCAGGCGTTCCTGTGGTGCGTACTTTACAATATCCAGGGCGTTCTCCAGCTTGATGGGTCCGCCACCAATAGCCTTGCTAATGGAATCCAGTGCAAGGTTGATTTTCTTTACGTAATCCTTATTCCTGATATCGCGCAACTGTCCATTAGTAATATAAAGGTCTTTGTCACCATCCAGATCGTAATCTCCCATGAGCGTTGCCCAACTCCAATCGGTCTTAGCAACGTTCGCCATATGGCCTACTTCGCTGTAGGTGCCGTTACCATTGTTCAGCTGTAGGGTATTGAACATATACTGATAGTGGTAACCTCCCTTGGCTAATCCCCAAAACTTCTCGGGGTTCATGCCACTCATATTAGCTTTAGAGCGGTAGTTATCTTCCGGAGCCATGTCCGCTACTACGATATCAGGCCAGCCATCGTTGTTGTAGTCGGCGATATCTACACCCATACTAAAGTTACTAATGTGGCGCATGGCGGTATGGACTCTGTTGGTAAAAGTTCCGTTACCATTATTAATGTAATAGTAGTCTGGTTCTTCGTAATCAGAAGCCACGTACATATCTGGCCAGCCATCGTGGTTCACATCACTTACCGTAGCTGCCAGGGTGAAGTTGAAATTCTCCAGTCCTGCTGCTTTGGTCACATCAGTAAAGGTTCCACCATCGTTACGGAATAGACGGTCTGTCTCATCCTCTGGATCACCTACATAATTCTTATCGTACTTTTGGTGCCGTAGGACATGAGGTTCGATTCCAATGTATAAGTCCAAATCTCCGTCCTGGTCATAATCGAAGAAGTTGGCTGCTGTACAGTGGCCGTCGTGGTTAATGCCGTATTGTGCCGCACTTTCGGTAAAGGTCAGATCACCATTATTGATGTAGAGGGCATTTTCCAACATTCCCGGTTCTTGACGAACAAACTTTCCGACGTAGATATCCTGGAACCCATCATTATTAATATCTGCTATCGCAACGGCTGTAGACCAGCTGTCGTTCTCAATACCCGCGCTAGCGCTGATATCTTCAAACTCGAGGTTACCCTTATTAAGGTATAACTTATCGCTGACCATATTGCCCGCAAAGTAAATATCAAGCAAACCATCGTTATTGATATCAACCACTGCTACACCTCCGCCATTTACAATTACATCAATCAAGATGTGATTGTATACTGGATCCTCCGTAATGGTATTAGTGAAATCAATTCCAGATTCCTCAACTGTTTTCAGTTCGAAGAGATTCTCAATGCTTGCCGTTCCAGCCGCGCTTGCAGTGCTCTTGCTACCATCCGATCCGCAGCCTACTAACAGCCCTAGAAGAGCTACACCAAGCGACAATTGCCAAAGTCCTTTCATGTCTGAGATTATTTCTAAAAACCTAAGTACCAAGCAAAAAATTAATTGTTGATGACTCAACTTTATTTTCTACTTCCCTAAATGCCAACAAAGCTAGAAAAAGTAGTGGAAACGAATAGTCAGGAATGGACAAAAAAGACGAACGCTCAGCCTGGATCACCAGACCGAGCGCTTGCCTCTTTTTATGTCTTGCCGTTTCTACTGACCGCCATCGGCAGAGCCGTTCACATCACCAATCTTGATGGCAATGAACCCGGCATTGAGTTCTTCACCAATCAGGTCATTAATATTGATCAGTTCCGGGAAGAATTCAACCCAGGGGTTATCTGGTTGTGGGAAATCGTACTCACCATCCACAAATCGCCAGCTGGTATTATCCGGGAATTCGTCGTAGACATTCAAAATCAGGCGACGCATCTGGATCAAATCCAAAGTGGTAACTGAACCTGAACGGTTCACATCGGCAGCAATCAGTTTATACGGGCTATCCAGTGGGTCTACCGCCAAGATGTGCTTGCTGATCAGAATAATATCAAAGGTTGTCACGCCATTGCGCGCATTATCATTGCGGAAAGCCGTAACCGTATAATCAAAGTCTTCTTCCAGATCATCAAAGTAGTAAGAACCATCCGGTTCACTCATTGTAGTCATTGGCATGGGCCCACTTAGGCTCATCTGCACACTACTCACTGGTTCTTCTTCCTCCGTCATAATCATACCTCCAATCGCACCCAATGCCAAGCAGGAGAAACTGGGCTGCACTAAAATGTAGGTCTCGCAGAAGCCAAAATTACCTTCGCTGTCAATAGCGTAGATGTATAGCACGGTACTTTCGTCATCCTCCATATTCAACACCAAACCAGTGTCTAAGGGACTAGGCATAAACTCGGGTCCTGCTTCCAAAACCGTAGCGGCGCGATAAATGGCGTAGCCAATCGGCTCGCTGCAATCCTCAATCGGGCTAGCCAAAAAGTCGGACACCCAAATCGAGGCCTCGCACAACCCTTCCTCATTTGGAGTGAGGGTAGCCGTTAGACCGTTAATACAGATTGGCGCCGGTGCCTTGCAATCTATGACCTTAAACGGCACGTACTGCACGGCAACATTACCACAACCATCCACTGCTTCCAGGCGCAGCGCGTGATACACATCTGTACCTTGCGATTGGAAGATAACCGGAGCAGTGAGGCTCACACTAAAGGTAGCGTCACCATTGGAAACAACAGCTGCCGTAATATTATCATCTACAGTATACTCGTTGACGTCGATTGCACCATCACCATTCGCGTCTACCGCAAAGAAATCAACGGTAGCATTCGTGATACTGAGCGCCAACTCGCCACTGTTATCAAACACCTCGCAAGCATCATCTAAAGAGAAGTTGAAGGTTACGGTAGCGTCACAGGTTTCATTATTAATGGATGGGAACTCCCCTTCTGCCAAATCTGGACAATCATCCGTAGGACCACCGTAGGGACCAAGGGCAAATGTGGGTAAGCTACTATCGTAAACCTTTACAAATTGGGTGTACGTCCAGCGGCCTACATCTTCATTTCCTGGCACCACGAAATTATTGTCTAAGCTAGAATCACAACCGGGCTCAGGGTGATTGCGGTCAATGATCGCAGCGTTGTCATCCACGCGCACAATTGGGCGCTCACACTCGTCTACCTCGGTATCATCGCTGTCCGTTTGGCGCTCGATGAAATAGGCGTCTGATTCGCCATCCCAAATACACCAGTTGATCACATCGTAGGTGATGCTCAGCTTGTAGCATTCATCTCCCGTTGCGCTAAAACGCTGTGGTTCACCTTCGTTGATGATGAGGTTATCACAACCACTGGTTTCAGTATACAATCCTGGAATGGACGGATCTAAACAGTCCGCACTCGCATCCGCTGGGAAGTCGATCAGGTAGTTGTGTGTCTCGGTAATAGTAATCGTCTGATTACAGCTATTATTGGAGCGTAAAACTTCGTTGACATCAATCATACCGTTGCCGTTCGCGTCTCCCGCAGGTTCCAATTGCCAAGCCTCAAAGCGGCGTACAATGGTACCCCAACCACAGGCATTAATATTGATCGAAGGAGAACGCTCCACAAGTGTATCTACAGCACAATTGTCGGTACCATCCGGGCCTCCAAATAGGGCCGTCATCATATCTGAAGTAGCGCCGAAATCATCCTCGTAGGCATCTTCCACATCCCCTTCAAAAAGGATTGGAAACTCAGCACAGGTAACGGTCTGGTTCGCAGGAGCAAAACAGACAGGGCGTAGTTTATCTTCCGGAATAACCGTTAACCAGCACTGATTGGTGTTGCCTACTTCATCGCTCACCCGCAGTTCTACGGTGATTTCAAGACCTACGTCACAGCAGTAAAAATCGACGAAATCGCCCCAGGGTGAAAACTGATTAGAGCTAAAGCCACAATCGTTATCGTTCCAGTAATTACGGCGTACTGCCAAGTCAAGCTCAGCAGAGCAATTATCCACTGAACCTTCATCCACTACCGAAGCTAATACCCGGGCTATACCGAAGAGATCATTAGCAATATCACCACCACCAATTTGCACATTCAATTGATCATCGCAGATAACGGATGGAGCAATTTCATCCCGTACAATAATGGGCATGGTCTCACAAGTTTCGTTGCCACAGTCATCCGTGGCACAGTACTCCAAGAAATAACTACCCGGAGGAACACTAAAGACCTGACCCGTGGTGCCACTAAAGAGAAAGTTACCATTGGTGTCCGTTACCGTTACAACCAAAGTAGCTGGTCCAGAACAGAAATCGGATAATTCATCCGGTGCCGGAATTGGAATATTGGCGATACAATCAAACGGTGCCGTGGAGAACCGTCGCACATCCGGGAAACCATCATTATCATAGTCTACGGTAGGCAGCACTAGGGTAGGATCAATATCATCCTTGACCTTGATGAGCTGACTAAACTCAATCACTTCGCTGAGGTCACACTTATCGAAGATGTACCATTCGCGAATAAAGGAGTACGTGCTACCGCAAAGATTGATGCGAGGTAGGTCTGAATAAGAAGCCCCAATATTGCAGTATACCTGATTAAGGTAATGGGCATCTACTTCTGGAGTGCTTGGGTCCGCATCAAAAAAGCTGAGTATCGCTGGGAAAGGCAAAACGCCTGCCCCCTCCCCTACTTCTTCGGGAGTTGGGTTGATAGGTCCACTAAACTCATCACAATCTAGCTCTACAATATTTGGAGGTAGGATAACCTCACCAATATCAGGCTTACGGAAAGTAATTTCTTGGGTGCAAATATTAGAGATATTCGGGCTACCCGAGCAGGCCGAATCAATCTTGTCTTCCGCAAAGAAAGTTCGGGTGATGACGACATCGCCACAGTCCCCGTTTTCCTCTACACTATCTGATACGTAGATACGAACGTTATCACAACCGTCAATTACGGTAGGATACCCGGTTTGGTCCAAAATATCAGCTAGACCTGGATCAATGCTTACAATTTGACCGGCACCATCAACAATATAAGAGGCAGGTAAATTGAGGCGAATTTGATCAATATCAGTACAAAGGAAATCAGCAATGCCCTCGGGATTGCTACCACCAGTAATATTCGCGGGGCAAGTAATTACCGGATCACGGTTATCAAAGGCATTGACCTCACCCCAGCAGGGGAAGCCGCTAATACCATCTACCAGTACGTTTACTTCGTAGGTATATAGGCCACAACCAGTCAAGCTACCATCATCAGATACCAAAACGCCGTTTTCATAGATATTAATCTGGAAATCGGAAGGAATGAGACAGCCCCAATCACCAACTAAAACCATCGGTGGGGTAACCGTGGCTCCACAGTTGGCATCCAAGCCCACATTGATCAAACCAATACAGCCCAAGAATACAGGTGGCTGTGGGTCCATGCTGGCGGTGAGCTGGTTTTGCTCTACGCTTACATCACCACATACCAATCCCGCAGCTGGGTTATCAGAACCATCCTTTAGCGTAAGCTGGTCCGTGATAGCCGTAAAGCTGGCGCCAATGCTGAAATCAAATGGTGTAGTTAGGTCAGGGTCAGTCGTTAAGTAATGCAGACCATGTATGCCATAATCACCAATTGGTAAGCCCACTAGGTCTACCGTAATAGTCGCACCGTTCACCGGATTGGCGATGGGGTGAACTTGTACCAATTCGTCCGCTTCGTTTACAACCAAAATGGTGTAAGCATAATCACCAGGGATGGAGAGCGGGCTTACAAAATTGGTCAGTTCCACCTCAATGGGCTGACCTTCGTAGATGCCCAAATCGGCATTACCACACATCACGAGCGCATCATCCGTAACGAGGCGTCCCGGGCTGGGTAAACACTGTGGTTGGTGGATAAAATTATTGCTGGTATAGGTTTCACTACCCGCCTCAATTGTAAAAGTGAGCGGTAGCGTAATGGGCTCTACCCGTTCATAACCGGCATCGAGGATAGTAGCTGATAGATCAGCTTCCGCTAAACGGTATTCTCCGTAAGGAAGATGGTTGAACATGAACACACCACCCGCTGCCGTAGTGCGCGTCAGCTGTACATCATCTGGTGTATCGAAAGTTTGATCCAAACCGTACCAGGTCAGGGTATATTCGACTCCATCAATACCTATTTCGTTGAAATCAAAGCCGAAATCATCATCCGCCCAGACTACACCGCCAATGGTGCCGGGCCCGGTGAAGGCCGCATCAAAGGAGAAATCGGCAGCCGTACCTGCAAAAGTGAAGTCCGCCGTACTCATAGGACCATTACCGGCTGCGGCGTCAATGCGATTGCCATTATCAACGTTAACAACAGTAGTACTACCGCCCAAATAACCAAGGGGTGGTTCGAATAGGAAGTAGTAATTACCGGGGGAAACAGCCGTATACCAGTAGTTTCCATCCGCATTGGTCGTTTCTGGCCCAATGGTCAGTAATTCTGTATCCGTATCCGCGTCGTAAAGGCGAACGAGTACTTGTGGTAATGCTACGTCCGAACCGTCAAAAGTACCGTTGTTATCGAAGTCGATATAGGTAAAATTGCCGATATCATCACAAGGGGTAATCGTCAGCGATGACTGCACCGAAGGACGACAGTTAGGATCAGTAGGATCTGGCGTCAAGATAGCGTACAGATCGTAATCACCTGGTGCCAGGTTATCTCCGATTTCGAAGAATTCCGCTTCTCCAGCAGCAGGAGCGGACTGACCAAGAACCGTACCCATCAGGTAGGGATCATCCACGCTTCCTGCGGGTAAATAGACCAGTAAAACTTCGAAGTTGGCATCGCCATTCTCAGCTTGATCCAGATTTTGGAGGCCAGTAGCGTATACCGTAAAGGGAAAACCTTCACAATAGGACGCAGGTGCATCTAGCCCACCAATAGTTGGACAGGGCGTTTGAGACCAAGCAAGCGTAGCAATGAAAAGGAAAAGTGAGAGTGTAATCACCCGACGAAAATCAGGGACACGAAGAAGAGAGACACACTCAGTGGAGCGTGTAGATTTTTTAGTCATGGGATTATGGTTTAAGACAGCCTTACAGAGTACCACTAATATAGAGTAGTGTTATTGGTTCAAGGATATTAAGGGGATCTCAAAGATGGGTTTCTCTCAAAAACTTCGCTTAAAGATAAGCTTTTGCCGTAATATATGGCAAGTTTGACCCTATTTGCTTGTTTTGTGGCCCTCGTAACCCCTAAACTGTCTTGTTTTATCCATTTTATTGGATGAGTTCCTCTTTTTATCTTGGCCATAGCCAATCTTTGAAGCCCTTAGTATTTCTACGTTGTAGTGGGTAAATAGTCACAGCTTTAATGCAAGTATTTATTGGTGCTCTTAGTTAATACTTCCTCACGCTGAACATTAGAAAAAAATGGGATTTCCAGTCAAATCCCGCTTGCCGATTAAAGCTTATATATTTCCTTGCTATTGGCTTTGTTCATTTTTAGCTTCGCTGCTACTTCGTGGTGTCCATCGCAACAAACCCGCCTGCCAAAGTACCTTAGTACGGCGGGCAGGAACGAACCAAAAAATGCTCGCCCCGCTAACTCCGAGGAGCGCAGGTAAACTCGCTCCGCTCAAACAGTACCGGGGCAGGCCTCCCACTAAATTAGATGTGTACAAAGGAGAGGTGGTTTTTACCGTAATATCAATGAAAACACATCTCGTAATCTTTCAAAAAACAATCCCGGGCGATGGCCTAAACCAAAGCCCGGGATGGAGCGTATATCGTAAATTGGCAAAAATCTCATCCCAACCGAAGCTGGGATGAGCATTATAAAAATTCCTATGCAGGAACTAGAGCCGATTTTACAGTCTTGATGATACGAGCTGCCACTTTGTATGGGTCAGCAGCTGAGTTGGGACGGCGATCCTCCAGATAGCCTTTCCAACCGTGTTCTACAGTATAAGGAGGGATCCGGATAGATGCTCCACGATCAGATACGCCGTAGCTATACTGGTCAATGGACTGCGTCTCGTGCAGGCCTGTCAAACGCAGGTGGTTATCCGCACCGTAAACAGCAATGTGCTCGGCAGTAACTGGACGGAAGGCCTCCAGAATTTGCTTGTAAGTCTCCTCTGAACCACAGGTACGTAGTGTAGTGTTTGAGAAGTTGGCGTGCATACCAGAACCGTTCCAGTCGCCCAATACAGGCTTACAGTGCCAGTTAATTGCTACACCATATTTCTCTGCCGTGCGCTCTAGTAGGTAGCGGCCTACCCAAATTTGGTCACCAGCAGCCTGGGCACCTTTGGCAAAGATTTGGAATTCCCACTGACCGGCAGCTACTTCGGCATTGATACCTTCGATATTGAGGCCAGCCTCAATACACAGATCCATGTGCTCTTCCACGATCTCACGACCGTAGGCATTAGTAGCACCTACTGAACAGTAGTAAGGGCCTTGTGGCTCTGGGTAACCCTCAGCAGGGAAGCCCAATGGCTTATTCGTTGAAGGATCCCATAGGAAATACTCTTGTTCGAAACCGAACCAGAAGTCGTCATCCTCATCTTCGATCGTAGCACGACCGTTTGAAGGGTGAGCAGTGCCATCAGCACTCAAAACTTCGGTCATTACCAGGTAGGCGTTTTTACGACCTGCATCAGGATAAATAGCTACTGGCTTCAGCAAACAGTCTGAAGAATTACCAGGAGCCTGTTGGGTAGAGCTTCCGTCGAAGGACCATACTGGACAATCTTCCAGCTTGCCGCTGAAGTCTGCCACAATCTTAGTTTTGCTTCGCATGCCCTGGGTTGGCTGAGATCCATCCAACCAAATGTACTCTAATTTGAACTTAGTCATTTCT
The DNA here is from genome assembly GCA_039816955.1 of Bacteroidota bacterium. Lineage (GTDB taxonomy): Bacteria > Bacteroidota > Bacteroidia > Chitinophagales > Saprospiraceae > Lewinella. The sequence goes on along the minus strand of JBCBWU010000142.1, from coordinate 5,324 downwards.
GATCAAAAAATTTATAGTTCTGCAATAGGAAAAACATTTCTTTAATTTAAATTTAAACCATCGAAACCTTGTCCTTTGACCAAGCTTTAAGGTTTAAATTTAGAAAGCGTAAACCCCGGCTAAAATAAAGGAAGCCAATGAAGAAGTGGCTTTTCCATCTCCGTCTAGGAATACGTCTTCCGAAGCGGAATCCAAACGGATTTCCGGAATTATTGTCAAGTCACCAACGGTGATATTAGCCGAGAGGGTTAGATCAATAATGCTGGCAGACGCATCAAAATCGTACGCTCCAATAATACCATAGCCACCGTTGTTTTCTCCGAAGTATTCACCGCGAAAGCCCAGTGCTACTGCATCACTCAGGCTATACTGCAAGTAAGCAGCACCACCAAAGAAAGCAGGATTATCCGTTGCCTCTTCGATTTCTGTAGAATTCATCGTGGCATTCACTCCTACGTAGAAATCTTCAGTTACATCAAAGCCAGCGGTTAAATCTACCTGGAACAATGATCCCGCACTGCCGTCAATATCACCGTCCTGATCACCGTACAGCAAGTTTAAATACACCCCTTTATAACCCACCTGAGCACCTAAACTATACGAACCAACGGTATTGGCTTCAGTGAGGTCAGTTGGATTAAAAATACCGAGCATCAAACTTAAATCTTCACCCAGACCAAAGTCCGCTTTTATACCCGTATGTGAGAACGGGCCGTAAGAGAACATATACGAAGTAGAGTAATTAAAGTTACCTGTCGGTGAAATCACTTCGTACCCCAGGAAAGTATTAAAGTTGCCCAGTGTCAAAGTCACATTATCACTCGCGTTCCAGTAAACGTACAGCTGATTAACGAAAGTAGAAGCATTGGCTGCAAAACCACCATCAGAAGTGGGCACACCAGAAGCAAAAACCGCATCTCCACCGCGTGGGCCAAACACTAAATCACCAACAAAGCCCGCCTTCTTTCCTTCGTGGGTACCAATCAGATTAAACATGCCCAAGCTAAAGCCCGGTAGATTGGCGAAGGAAGAAACAGGAGCCTGGTCTTCGGTGCTAGCCCGGAAATAGGCATCTGCTGAACCAGAAAAAGTGAATTTAGGTTTTTCATCTTCTTCCTCTTCAACAGCTTCGGCTTCTACCACTGCTGGCAGTGGCTCTTCAATCGGAGTTTCAGCTACATCCTGAGCCTTTGCCCAGAACGAAAACAGTAAAAGAAATAGTATCGTAAGGTTTTGTAATTGCTTTTGCATGATCGTATTGATTTACTAGTGATCAAATGAGGATTGAAAGTCATTCGATAAGGCAAACCAAACCTGCAAAAAGCACAAGTCAGACTAAGTTTTCACAGTACTGACTTGAACAAAACACAGCGATGCTGTATTTTTACAGTGAGTTAGGTAGCGGCTTGCCGTTATCTACGGTCCCCGTTGGTGTTGCCGCACCGCGGGGACTTGCAATTTAGAGCAGATAGGTACTCAACATTTGCCGACGCTAAGTACCATTTTAAATCAGATTGAGGTTCTAGATTCTAACAACCAGATACTTCAATCAGTATAAGGTAGAAAGTAGAAGGAATTAAGTCTCTCTACCTTCTACTTCCTACCGGAAGGTTGATCTATCGATTAACAAGGACTTTTCCTGCTGAATAGGATCAACCTGACCTTTTACTTAATACTCAACTGGAAGGCAGACTCTTCTACCGACTCTGAGTAAGCGTGCATTTCGTGTTCTTCCACATCAAGCCCTTTGAGCTCTTCCTTTTCAGATACACGGATTCCGATGGTCACCTTTAGCAGGTACATCAAACCGTATGCGAAAGCGAAGGTGAAAGCTACAACGGCTAAGGTGCCGTACAGTTGGATCCACAGTTGCTTCAAGCTGGCCATAGCACCGAAGATGCCTACTGCCAAAGTGCCCCAAATACCACACACTAAGTGTACCGAAGTAGCACCTACGGGATCGTCTACCTTAGCACGGTCGAAGAAGATAACCGACAATGGAATAATGCAGCCAGCGATGAAACCGATAGCGATAGCAGCCATAGGGCCCATTTGATCCGCACCAGCAGTGATACCCACCAAACCGCCCAAGATACCGTTCAGTACCATAGAAAGATCATGCGTCTTAAACATAGCGTAGGATACGGTGAAGGCACCAATCGCGCCAGCAGCAGCAGCTAAGGCTGTTGTTACAAATACCAGTGATACGGCTACGGGATCAGCGCTCAAAACAGAGCCCCCATTAAAGCCGAACCAACCAAACCACAGGAGGAATACCCCCATAGCTGCGAGTGGCATACTGTGGCCAGGAATAGGCTTGATTTTTCCATCTACATACTTGCCTTTACGTGGTCCCAATACGAGCACAGCAGCCAAAGCAGCAGCACCACCCATGGCGTGTACCAGCGTTGAACCAGCAAAATCGTAGAAACCGGCAGCGTCGAGCCAGCCACCACCCCACTTCCACATCCCGGTAATAGGATAAGCCAGTGCAACCAGTACTACCGAGAAAATGAGGAAAGAATTGAGTTTAATACGCTCTGCCACAGCTCCCGAAACGATGGTAGCAGCAGTAGCAGCGAACATTCCCTGGAAAATAAAGTCAGTCCAGTACGTGTATCCGCCATCGGCGTAGGCAATGGCACCGGCATCACCTTCTGGCATACTGAGGCCGAAACCACCGAAGCCGAAGAAAGCACCAGCGAAATCATCACCAGGGTACATGAGGTTAAAACCAATGGCACAATAAGTGAGAAGGCCAATGGAAATGATCATCGCATTCTTGAATAGAATGTTGACGACATTTTTCTTTTGTACGAACCCGGCTTCGAGGGTAGCGAAGCCCAGGTGCATAAGGAATACTAGACAAGTTGCGACCAGCATCCAAACATTATTTGCGGTAAATAATCCTTGTTCCATGATTGCTCTTAATTGAAGATTGTTTTGCTAGTAAATGGAAAAAAGCAGCCCTGTGAGCTACTAGCCCATTTACGCGATTTTTCAGTAATGTTGAGTTGGAATTTGGTCGGTGGAAAGGGTGCACTCCAAGCTTCTTGGAGTAAAAAGATGGGTTTAAATGGCTTCAGCACCAATTTCGTAAGTGCGAATGCGTACCACGTGTTCGAGATCCATAACGATAATCTTACCATCGCCCACTTCGCCGGTACGGCCCGCAGTTACAATGGCATCGATAATCTGATCTACTTGCTCGGTTTTGCAGAAAATATCAATCCGCAAGCGAGCGATGTAGTCTGAATCATAGACGCTACCTCGGTACATGAGTTGTTCGCCTTTTTGCAAACCAAAGCCTTTCACCTCAGTAAGGGTAAAAAAATTCACCCCGATAGCCGCTAGTGCATCTCGGATGCGCTCAAAGCGCGACAAACGCACTATAGCTTCGATTTTCTTCATCAGTTTAGTAATTTAGCGGTTAATGGAATTAACCAGAGCTCTAGTTGAAGAGGGCAAAATGCTTACTCGTTTGTAAGACTTATCCTCCTCTTGAGAACAAATCTACTGGCACCCCCAAGCCTGACCTAACCATTGTTGGTACGTCTATGTTACTCCTACCAGCCACTTTTGGGGATTAAAAAATTGATTATCAGCGACTAACAAGTCCAAATTCTCGCATGCCTAGGAAGAATCGAGACCCATTATTTAGGCTAATAAAAACGTTGACGAAGCCGGAAAAGAGACATTTCCGCCTCTACGCCAATCGTACAATGGGCAATCAGGAGCGAAAATTCATGGTGCTCTTTGACTTGCTGGACAAACAAGATACTTACGATGAGCAACAAGTACTCAAGAAACTACCCGGCAATACGACCAAAGCGCGTCTTTCTAACCTAAAGCGGCACCTATTCAAGCAATTGATGACCAGCCTGCGACTGACCTACATCAATAAGCAGATCGATATTGAAATCCGCGAGCAATTAGACTTTTCCCGCATCCTTTATAGTAAAGGTCTGTACATGGAAAGTTTGCGCCTGCTGGAACGCATCAAGCAGATTGCCATTGACCACCATCAGGACATCTTGCACCTGGAAATCATCGAGTTTCAGAAGCTGATCGAATCGCGGCACATTACCCGTTCACGTCAGGTGGAAAAGAAAATGGAGCGTCTGCTAGAAGAATCGACCTTGCGTAGCCGGATTACACAGACGGCCAGCGAGATGATCAATCTTAATATTCAGATTCACGGTTATTACATTGTGCACGGTTTCGCCACCACCTCGGAGGAGGTCCAGGCATTAAATAAGGCTTGGCGCAACATGCAACCCGAGCATTTCAACAACCGTTTTGCGGATACCTTTTTCGAAAAAACCAATCGTTTTCAGTCCTACCTCTGGTACCGCTACATCCAACTGGATTTTAAAGGGGCTTTGAGCCACGCCATGGAATGGGTCATGCTGTTTCAGGTCCATAAGAGTATGCAGCTCAAGGATCCAGACTTGTACACGCGTAGTTTGTATTATCTACTGGTATTTCTGTACCTCATGGACGATAGCGCTAGCTATAGACGCTACCTTAAAGAGCTGGAGACCTACGTTACTGATCATTACGACCAGTTGAATCGCAATAGTCAGCATGTATGCTTTGTTTATCTCTACCTCAGCCGTTTCAACCACTATTTTCTTAAGCAAGATTACAAAGCAGCCTACCAGTTTATTCCGCGCGTCTTGAAGCAGCTGGATCACCACAGCATTCTGATGGATGATCACCGGATCTTGTTGTTTCACTATAAATGTGCTGCTGCTGCTTTTGGCCACGGAGCCTACGAGGAAGCGATGGAGCATCTACACCCCATCTTGCACCAGGGAGATAAGCCGCTACGCAAGGATATGGAGATCAATGCTCGACTACTAGAACTACTCTGCCTCTTTGAGACTCAAGCACTGGATCGGATGAGCTACCGACTTATCTCTTTTGGTCGCAGTGTGGTGAAGTCTAAAGCGGTTACACCACTGCAACTGCAAGCACACAAGATGCTGAGGGCCTTGCTACAGGTGGTCCCTTCTGATATGCCTGCCTTCTTCCGCAAACAATTGAAAATCTTCCGAGCCGGATTAAAGCAGCCGCGGGAACAGCTATTTTTAAAGTATTTGAATTGGGTAGCGTGGCTGGAAGGGAAGAGTTGATGTGCGTTGCTAAATCCGTTTCGCGGAATTCCTTCCGTGCCTCTTTGGCGAAGGCGCCAGTGGGAATTGCAAGCGGAATAAATTTTGAGCAACAAGCAGTGCGACTGCCCTGGCAGGAGCGCGACGCCAGGATGGCGTGAGGGCTAGGGGTAGTAGGGCCGACCAGCGGGAGCGCCTGGATGACCC
>JBCBWU010000141.1:0-18479 GCA_039816955.1 Bacteroidota bacterium | reverse complement strand
GTATGTTCTTGTACTATTCCCTCCTTTGGAGGTCGTAAGCCCAATAATAACTGCCGGCGATCTGAGGGTCGCTGCGCCCATTCAAATAACCCTCGGTAGTAAGCGTTAATCGAACTATCCAGTAGATCATGCTCCAGCGTCCAATATTCTTGTTCAACAAACAAGCGATCGTTGAACTGCCTACTGCGCAGGCGAACTGTCACTTGTTCCAGATCTAAAGAGATGATTGTACACTTGAAAACCTGGTGCTGTAGCACACCTTTACCATCCTCGGTGTATGGGAACAGCACCGCAATATCCCCCACCCGGAAGTTCGCTAGTGGATTAGTGTGCTTTCCACGCAAGAGGATAAGAATGGGCTCGATTTCCTTACTGTTATTGACCGCTAGTTGCAGCTGCGCCAAGCGCTGATAATTTTCTTCCTTCTCCTGCGGATGATCCAGCCAAAGGCTAGCCAAACCATTCATACGATCCATCCCTTGCACACCTGTTTTGGCCAGCAAGTGCTCTCTAGCAATAAAGCCGGAAAAAGCACCAAAATAGCGTTTCTCCAGTGGACTTAGTTGCTGAAACACACTAGCAAAGGCATCCAAATCCCGAGCCGAAAAACCCTTTAAATGAGGATAGCGAGCCGCCTGCAAACGTAAGAAAAGTCGCTGCGTTTGCGGTAGCAACTCCTCATCTTCCACCCCTAATTGCGATAGCAGATGCTCGATAGCCAACAGGTGATTCCGGACTTGTAAGGCCTCATATTGCTGTGCCTTTACCGCCGGAGCAAACCGTAGCGGTCGTTGTTCCTGGCTACTGTATAATATGTAGCAGCCCACGTTGCTTTTCTGGCCGTAAGCCGAGCGTACCAAAAAATCGTATAAGACCGTCTGGATATAATGGTTTGGACTGATGCCATGAATATTGGGGCGATAGGGTTTGCCACTCTTTAATTCTACAATTGCACTCCGGCCTTCTGGTTGTGGGTTGCGGTACAATACATCCAAACGCCCTTGTAAACCGTACATTTCGCTATAAAAGGTAGGCTCCAAATAACAGTATCTGCGATCTAAATCTTCCTCTTTAAAACCAACTTGGACCATCTGCTTTAAGCGTACAAAATGGCCTTGGGCCTTGCCCATTAGTTCCCGAATTTGACCATCGGTAAACAGGCAGAAAGCCAATGGATTTAAACCAAATATGCCAGCTACCAATTCTTGGAAAGTCACCTCTGGATCACTCATCAGTTCGTCCAGAAAGTAATTGGCAATGTTTCCCAGCATCAGTGGAATGCTCTGTTGGAACGGGAGATATTTCTTGAGTAAATAGCCCCAAGGGTGGGTATCTCCGCCTTGAAAACTCTCTGCTACCGCCGACACATCAATGAGGAAATCAGGCTCTAACACTACAGCTCGTGGTCGATAAATGCCGTCCGCTCCCACTTCTACATCCAGCAAATTGAGTTGGACGGGAAAGCCGGTCACTTTGCGTGCTAAATCAATGGTAGGTGTGAATAACTCGTTGCGGTCTGCGAGATGGTACTGAATGCGGACGGCTTCCGCAGGATGTTCTGTATCACGGCCAATAAGTTGTTGAGCCGTTGCATCATCCTCCAAAGCGACCACTCGGACCAGGGTACGAAACGCCGCTACCACAAATTCTTGCACCGGCATTGGCCACTGCAGCGGTAGAATAGTCGCCAGTTCTTCGGCGGGGGGCTGTTGCCAAATAGCGAAAATAACGTCAGCAATGGCTTTAGTCCCCACCTCTAATGTGGAAGATTCTGTAGCCGTTTTGGCGTTCCGCCCTAAACGCCTAAAATGATGCACATAATACAGCAATGACTTTGGCAAGTTGTATTGGTGCGCAGCGTAGGCAATACGGGCAAAATGAGTGGTAAACGGGAGTTTTTCTCGTCGGGTAGCTTCTAGAAAGATGAGGTCTAGCAGTTGGCGACAAGCTACGATTTGCTCTGCCGTAGACATATTGGCAGTGCTCAGTATTTTGTGGAGCTCGCGGTAAAGGAGTGGTGCTAAGGCCTGCTGTACCATTGGCTCAAAAGTACGAATTCTGTTTTATTTTCAAACAACTAAAAACAAACCCTTGGCTAAAGATGTAGCTGAATTGTTCTAAATTGCCAGGATTAGAATGATGATCAATGAATAAGTCCATCCATTTACTCATTTTCTTCTTCATTACCACTTCCATGCTACCCGCTCAAACAGACTCAATTCTGCAAGCCTATCAAGCTGTGACCTTCACTAGCGAAAGTGGCATCAAACTCCCTTATCGGGTACTGTGGCCCAAGGATTACGAAAGTACCATGGACCAAAATTACCCTTTGGTGCTTTTCCTACACGGAGCAGGAGAAAAAGGTAATGACAATGAAAAACAGCTGGTACACGGTAGTTCATTATTTCTACAGCAACAGGAGAATTTTCCGGCTATCGTTGTAGTCCCACAATGCGCAACAGTGGACTATTGGGCCCAAATGGAGCAGACGGAAGATGGCCGAGTATTTAATTTCGGAGAACACCCCAACCCAAGCTTGAGCGCAGTGATGGAACTTCTAGACCTACTGCTAGCAAAAGAACGTATCGATCAAGATCGAGTATACCTAATGGGCCTGAGTATGGGTGGTATGGGAACTTTTGAGTTATTGGCTCGCCGGCCAAACACTTTTGCCGCCGCCGTTCCCATTTGCGGGGGGACTAACCCTGCACTGTTACCCATTTATGCTAAAAATGTGCCGCTCTGGATATTCCACGGAGCAGAAGATGCGGTGGTGAAAGTGCAGCAAAGTCGAAGAGTAGTAGATGAACTAAAGCGGCTCGGCTTTCCGCCCAGATACACGGAGTACCCAGATGTAAATCACAATAGCTGGGACAATGCCTTTGCCGAACCGGAGCTTTTACCGTGGTTGTTCAGCCACCAAAAAATCAACAAATAAGCGAAATATCATATTTTAAACCAGGTTAAACGCATCAAATGGAGAGCACTGTAATTTTTGCACTATCATGTGTGGCGGGTGGGTGTCCCGGTACTGTTTGACCGGAGGGAGTTTAGCGGGACGAGCATTTTTTGGTTCGTTTTTGTTGCGATTGACAAAAATGAACAAACGCCATGTTTGGAATACTGCCTTAAAGTTACAGAATACTGCTCTCATGGGCAGAGGTGATTTTGATGCGTTTAACCTGCTTTAAACCCATTTTTTGTTTATTTTAAAAAAAATATTACTACATTTGGTGTTCTGGTGTATACGCCATTACTTAGCTGGTAAACTAGCGCATCACAAAACGCCCACAATAGTGCGGCAAGCTTATCCGAACAACAACCAGCTACATTTCAAATAACATACCTTTTCTTGGATGCTTCCCGATGGTGGCCTGGGTGTAGTTTATACGTTCCCTTGGTGATCATATGGGTGGGGGAAGCTTTGTCCCAGGGGAAGGGCTTGGTGTTCGGTTGGTCGGAGTCGAGGGTGGGAACCCACCCACTTCCGTGGGTGCTATGTCTTAATCAAAGCGTTTGCAGCGCTCTAATTGTATAGGGACCACTTCCTTTTCCAGGTCCTTTGTTTCTTATTCTTTTGACATGCTTCTCTCCAAGAGTCTGAAACTGAATTTCGATCAGCACAAAATCTCCCAACTCAATTATATTTGTGCAGCTCCGTTGAGTCACCTATCTAAGCATTCCGTTCGGTTTTCTAATTAATGCTCATAGTCATGCTTAAATCCACACTGTTTACTTTATTGCTATGCTTTTCTTTCGGCCTGCAGGCTCAAATGCCCGCTATTCTAACCCTAGAAGAAGAAGCTCGTTTAAAAGATGAATGGCTTGAAAAGCGAGTACAGTATATTCTTCCGGAGATCATGCAGCGAGAAGGGATTGATATGTGGCTGCTTATTAGCCGGGAGTATAATGAAGATCCTGTATTAAAGACATTCCTACCCAGCGGTTGGTTATCTGCCAGACGCACGACTATGCTGGTTATTTATGATACCGGCGATGGCCTGGAAACACTGGCTTGTGCCCGTTACAATGTGGGCAGCCTATTTCAAAAAGCCTGGGACAAGGAAACACAACCGGACCAGTGGGCAGCCCTGGCCGGCTTGATTGCTGAACGCAATCCACAGCGAATTGCCATTAACCGGTCTGAGCATTTTGGTTTAGCAGATGGGCTCAGTGCCTATCACTATGAAAAGCTGATGGAAAGCTTACCGGAACAATATAGTAGTCGCATAGTAGGTGGTGAGCGCTTGGCTATCGGTTGGCTCGAAAGTCGGTTGCCAGAAGAAATGACTGCCTATCGGCAAGTCATGCGTATTGCGCACCAGATTATTGCAGAAGGTTTATCAGAGCAAGTAATTACCCCCGGCGTAACCACTACTAAGGAGGTAGGTTGGTGGTATCGCGAACGCATCCGAGAATTGGGCTTTACCGCTTGGTTTCATCCAATCGTAGATGTTCAACGGGCCGACCCAGAGAATACCGAAAGTCAGCGGAGCTTCTCTGGACGCCCCTCCGAAGCGATCATCCAAGCTGGCGATCTAATACATATTGACCTTGGCATTACCTATTTAGGCTTAAACACTGATACCCAGCAAAATGCCTACGTATTGCGCCCGGGCGAAACAGCTCCGCCGGACTACCTGATTGCTGCCTATCAAAAAGGCTTACGGGTAATGGATATACTCACCAGTCAATACAGAACAGGACGTACCGGCAATGAAATACTCAAAGCTGCCTTGGATCAAGCAAAAGCAGAAGGATTAGAGGCTACTATCTATTCTCACCCGATTGGTTATCACGGGCATGGTGCCGGCCCCACCATCGGACTTTGGGATCAACAAGGTGGTGTAGCCCATAAAGGCGACTATCCGCTTTACCCCAATACAGCTTACGCCATTGAGCTTAATAACGCCATTTTTCTACCGGAATGGAACAAGCGGATACGGATCATGCTGGAGGAGGATGCCTTTTTTGATGGCGAAGAATGCCGCTATATTGATGGTCGGCAGAAGGAGTTGTACCTGATTCCAAGGCTTTTTGACAAGCATGGGGAGTAAGCCCTTAGAATCAAAATGGCAATTTCAATAGCAAGACCAATAACAGTTTAGAAGATGGGTACACAAACCTGTACTTCTACTCCCACTACTTTCCCGTCTTGCAACCGATTGGAAACTTGGTAAGGCATTTGTTGTGTGCCGTTGGCCACCAACTCCAAGCGTTCCTGAATCACTTTGAGGGCCGTGGAACGGTGTTCTGGTCGGCGAACGGCCTTACTTTGCTCCAGCCCCGGGCCATTATCGGTGATTCGCACCAAGAGTTGGTCTAAGCCCTGCTCTTGAAATGACAATTCGATCAAGCCATCTCCCTGCTTGGTGCGCATACCGTGATGCACGGCGTTTTCCAGGAATGGCTGAAGGAGCATGGGTGGAATTTCAATTAAGTCCGTTTCCAAATCGGCAGGAACATCTATTTCATAATTAAATACTTCACCCGTTCTAAACCGCTCCAGTTCTAAATAATGGCGGAGGTGTTCTAGTTCTTCGCTCAACACAATTCGGCTTGCTCTGGAGTGGTAGAGCGTCGAGCGCATCAGGGTACCAAAACGAGTGAGGTATTGGGAGGCCCGGTCCAATTCCCCTTTGTCAAGCTCTAGCTGAATGCCTTGCAAGACGTTTGCCAGAAAATGCGGATTCATCTGTAGCTGCAAGGCTTTCTGCTCCAGCTCTAGCATCCGATTATCCAAACGCAGCTTTTCAGCAATAGCTCGTTGGCGTACTAAGCGTCTTCTGAATATCCACCATAACAGCAGCGCCATCAATAGGAAAGCTCCTCCAATGAGTGCAGCTCTAAACCAAGTCGTTTGCCAAAAGGCAGGAACGATCTCTACAGGTAGGCGAATAATATCGCTACGGCGCTCCCCCTCCCCCACTGCTCGAACCATAAAAATGTACTCACCAGGAGCAAGATTAGCGTAGGTAATATTACTCTGATCAGAGGGTGGAGACCACTGCAGGTCCCAGTTTTCGAGCATCCATTCGTACTTCACGCGTTCGGGCTGGGCCAAGTCTAGTGACCGCAAGGAGAAACCCAAATGATTCTGTCGGTAATTAAGTTCTAATTCTTCAACCTGCAAATTACCCCAGGAATCGAGGATGATTGTATCCAGTACTTCTTCGGCGGACTTGTAGAAAATACTTACATCGGCAAGGAACAAGCGGGGTGGCGGAATCTCTGTTGCACGTAGCGGTTTATTCTCCTTCAGCATCAAACCATCCATCGTTCCAATCCACAGATTACCTGAGGTATCGCGCACCGCAGCGTCAGTGCAGGTTTCTATTCCGGTAAAGCCTTCCTCTTTGCCGTAGAAGGTCACTTGCTTGATGTTACCCGCAGCATCTAGCGCAACCTGATCTAGACCGCGCTCGCTTCCTACCCAGAGTTGTCCATCTTCGTCAAAAGTGAGACAGTAGAGGTTATTGGAGCCTAATCCGTCGCTATTTTTGAACACCCGCACTCGGACTTCATCAGATTGTCGTCCCACTCGTACCAGTCCTCTGGGTGAGGCCAGCCAATAGTAGCCCGTACTATCTTGCCGAACGGAACGAATGGTGCTGGAAGGCAAGCCGTCCGCCACCGTAATTCGCCAATGTAGATTGCCCGGCTCCCAGCAGGCAAGACCAAGGTCACGGTAGGCAATAAGCAAACGACCTTGTTCACCTTGAAAGAGTTGCTCAATCCGTCCAATGGGTAGTTGGTGTTCGTTACCGTAGGTCTGACACCTGAATTTCAAGCCTGTTGAATCCTCACTGACCGTTAATAAACTGAGGCCCTCGTAAGCCGTAGCTACCCACCAACGATTTGGCCCTGCTGGTAGTAAATCGATAACGTACTCACCGCAGGTTTTGACCGTCATCCAGGTACTGTCCGCGTATACCTTTACGCCACCGCCCGGAGTTCCCATCCACCAACGATTGGAGGTGTCCCGATGTAGTGACTTAATTTTTTGTTGCCCCAAGGCCGGTCCTGTCAGAAAAGGCTCTGGTCCGTTTGCGGTAAGCTGATAGACCCCTTGATTGGAGACAGAGAAAAAAACGCCCACGGAATCGATACTGGTAATGGCATAGACCTCCCGCCCTGGTAGACCCTTTGCCTGATCGTAGGCCCGAAAGGGTGCTTGTCGGATACAGTTTAAACCGCCACCGGACGTACCCACCCAGATATTTCCCCAGCGATCCGCCGTGATGGAGCGTACATGATCACTACCTAAGCCATCGTAGCGACGGATAGATTGCCATTCTTGCCTCCCCTTCGGCAATACCCACAAGCCTTGATCTTGTGTTCCCAACCAACTGTCCCCTTGTTCCGAAACAAAGAAGGAAGTGGGATTACGAACGGGGACTTGACTCGCACGAAGTGAGTCTTTACCGATACTAAACAGTTGTCCACCCGGTGCCAGCGCCCAACTCTGACCCCGTTGGTAACGATACAGGGCCCAGATCTGGCGCGTTGTGCGAAAATTAGCTGTCAGTTGCTTCCACACCTTTCCTCTGGTAGACCAAACCCAGGCGCCTCGATCAGTACCTAAGATAATTCGGTTATCCTCGGCTAGGAGACAGTACGGGCGCATGTAGGATTTCGGCAGACCAATACCTTCCCAGCTTCCCGGCTCCCCAATCAGCACATCCTTGTCGGTAAGTAGGAAATAGCCTTGTTCATTCTTGGCAATCGACAAGATTTTTTGATCAGCTAGTTCATTCTCGAAGGTGGCACCATCGTAAATACTTAAGCCGCGCTCGGTACCAATCCAGATTTCTCCGGTCTCATCCTCCCACAGCGCTTGTACATAATTACCGGCTAGCCCGTGCACATCCGAAAGGGTTTGAAACACTTCACCGTCAAAACGGGAAAGCCCGCCGCCTTGGGTACCCGCCCAGATGTAGCCGCGGCTATCGGCCAATACTGCGTATACCTGGGACTGTGCCAAGCCATCACCCACGCGATAGGGTTGCACCTGACTAGGTTGCCCCCAGAGCTGAGAACAAAAGAAAGAAACGGCAAACAATAGCACGCAAGAAAACCGAGGCATAGTAGTCAAAGTAGTGCTATGAAGATATTCAAATCCTGCAATCATTCTTACCTTCGCGACAATATTTCCTCCACCAACCGTTAACGCACACATTGACAACGCTATTTAGCTCAATTAAATGGAAGCCCTGGCTCTACGCTAGCGTAGCCATTTTTGTCATCACCAGCATTTTTTCGCTTGGCTATAATCAATCAGATGAGCATTTTCAGATCCTGGAATTTGCCGGCCTAAAGCTGGGAATCAATACCGAGCTGGATCTGGCCTGGGAGTATGGTGCCCAGATGCGCCCTGCTATTCAACCGGGAATGGTGGTACTTTTACACCAGGCACTGGATCTAGTAGGGATTGACAACCCATTCCTCATCAGTGGTCTCCTGCGCCTTTTAAGTGCCGTTTTCACCATCTTCATTACGGTCCTACTCTACCAAATTTACCAGGAACGATTCTCATCGGGGCATCAGCAATGGGCCTTCTTCTTGTTTAGCTTCTTCCTTTGGTTTGGGTTCTACAATGGTGTGCGCTTTAATTCTGAGATGTGGTCAGCGCATATCTTTGCCTTGGCCGTAGTCCTCCAGCTTCGGTGGCGTTCGCCAAATATTGGGCAGTACCTCCTACTGGGGTTACTCGTAGGCCTTTCCTTTCTGTTTCGCTACCAGGTAGCCTTCATGATTGCGGGGATGGGACTTTGGCTAATCTTCGTTCAACGCGAGCGGTTTAGTCGCTTGCTGAGCTTCACTGCGGGTGGCCTGATCATGGTCGGAATTGGAATAGTGATTGACCGCTGGTTCTACGGAGAATGGGTACTCAGCACCTGGCATTACTTCGAACAGAACATCCTGCTCGATAAAGCCAGCACTTTTGGGGTTGATCCCTGGTGGCAGTACTTTAAGCAGACCATCATCAAAGGTATTCCACCCTTTGGGCTACTCTATCTGGCAGCTTTATTCTTCTATATATGGCATAAACCCAAAGACTTAATCACGTGGATCAGCGTTCCTTTCATCGGTATCCACCTGCTCATCGCGCACAAAGAGTTACGGTTCTTTTACGTATTGCTTCCCTTCCTCCCTATTGCGCTAAGCACCCTTCTTCAAGCCCTGGAAAACCGAACTGTAAGGCCACTTTGGACTTACCGTGGCTACCGCGTTAGTTGGCGCATTTTTTGGGTGCACAATGCTTTACTGATCTTATTCATCATGTTCTGGCCGGTTATCATGGAGATGAAAATCTACCAAACGGTCTACTACAGTTACGAAGAACCAATTACGGTGTACGGTGTTCAGGATAATCCCTACCGTATTGCGCTCTACATCAATTATTACAAACGCAAAAATGTCTGCACCGCCGAGGTAGACAGCTTGGATAAACTACCGCGCTTTGGAAAAGCCCCCTACATCATTGCGGTAGACCGACGGCGTGGTTATGATATTGACGGCCTACCGGGAAAGAAAACGCTCATTCATAGCACTTACCCCCAGTGGGTTCATGCGATTAATTTCAATAATTGGTTAGGGCGTTCGCAGTGGTGGTTGGTGTACGAAGTAAGAAATTAGAAATAGGAAATTCGGAAGTGGGAGATCGGACGGTCGGAATTAAAAAATGCAATATTGTCTCTCCAATTTCCCTTCCGATAGTTATCGGAATCCCACTTCCGACTTCCCACCTCCGATCTTATCCTCTTACTTCCTAAGAATAGGAAAGCCCGTATGATCGACGATCACACGGGCTTTCCTATTCTTAGCTTTGAGTGTTTTTACTCAAACACCTCAAGCATTGGTAGCTCTACTACTTCTGCTTCTTCCTTACTTACACTGGCAAAGCCCAGGATACCTCCCGAAGCTTCTGCTACGTGGCGTGCGAAAGACTTGAAGTTATTGTAGTAGATGACGGCGTCAAAGTGGTCCATTTTGTGCAGGATCGGGTTTAGTGCCGCGATTTGCTCACTTACCACTTGCATACGCTCAGCAGTGTCTTTTGGCAACTTGATAACCATATCGTTCAAGCGAGTGCTAAACTGCTCACCCACCGTTGTGTAATAGTCATTCAACTGGCTGCTGAAGTCATAGCTACGAATCTTCGTCAGCTTTTCAGCCCACTCGAGTTCGTTATCATCCATGTTGCCATCGGCACCGGCAATGAGGATGGTGATCAACGGAATAGCATCAAGTACTTGCTGCTTTTCCGCTTCGGTCAGTTTGCTTAATTCTCTTGGCATTTTGGCGCTCATTTATTTACGCTGATTAGGACAGGGCTTGTTCTTAAGATTTACCTGTTCTAGAACGCCGCAAAAATAGAAAACCTTGTTAAACTTTATGGTATTCACCAAGGGGTATTTCATTCTACTGTAAACAGGGCATTTCGGCGCCTCTATTATCATAAACAATGACACCTCCTAAGACAGTTCAAATTTCTCGCGTAATTCCTCTAAACGGCGTAGACGTGGCCGGTGCTTCCACCGTAGTTCTAACTGTACAAGTAGGTGCGAAAACACAAAGCAGCCTAGTATAAATAACCACTTCACTAGGCTCGTTTCTTTTTGACTCATCCGGAACAATGCGATTCCCGCTGCCGGAAGTAGGAACCAATAGGCAAAGGTTTGCGAAAATCGTACCATATAACGAGCATTGGCAATGCCTTCTTCCAGTTCTTCCCGTACCGAACTAGCAACTTTTTGTAGCCCACTCAGACGTTGCCGTCGCTGCCACCACACATAAATCCCCGTAGCAAGCATGGTAAGCGCGGCCACTATTTTGTAAGCCCCGTCACTACCAATGATGAGTAATGAAACACTGGTTAATCCAGCGACGATCATTAACCCCCATTCATTGATATTGGCGATCCGTCGAACACTGCGTGCGCGACGACTAATCATCCGATTAATAGCTTCTTGATCAAATACGTACATGACTTGATTCTTTTCTTCGCTCCACACTTTTTGAATATCCTCAAACTCCATCTTTGGCAAATTGTGTAGCGCGTTGCGTTAAGCGCTTCTTGATCCGAAAAATTTTCACCCCAACATTGCTTTCACTGATTCCAAGTAGCTGTGCCATTTCTTTGTAGCTGTAGCCATCCAGTAACAGTAAGGCCAGGGAACGATCTACCGTATCCATTTTTTGAATTTCCTGATAAAGCCATGCTACTCGTTCATCCGTGGCTTGCTGCGGCATTTGTAGCAGTGGCTGGCCCTTAGCATAGCGCCTGCTTCGTTCCCGCTCGCGCTTTTCCCGCCCTTGCCAAGTCATGGCCACACGAATAGCAATGCGGTAAATCCAGGTACTCACGGCTGCTTCCGAGCGAAAGCTCGGTACCGAACGCCACAGTTGCAGACAGATTTCCTGAAACAGATCATCCCGGTCCGCCTGTTCAGTGGTGTAAGCACACACCACCTTAAAGATGAGCGCTTTGTACTGCCCTAACCATTGGTTGAATATGTGTTGCTGCTCGGTGGCAGTCATACCCTTTGCTTTACTTTACCCTACTAGTGGTACAACAAACAAACTTTATTACAACTATCCCGAAAAAAATTATCTTTACTCCCATTACCAGACCTTCTATCATGCGCCTTCTGACCTTACTACTCTTGACAACTTACTTGTGCTTTCCAGCTATTCATTATGGCCAAGACGCCATTGGACCGAAGCATAGTTTCCTACTTTCGGTAGACAACTATTTGCTAACGCAAACTAAGAATGATTACCAGCAACGAAAATATGGGACCCCCAGGGCTGGGCTATCGATTGGCCTCGGTGTAAACCGGAAATTCTATCTTTCTGAAAAAACTTGGATATCTGGATCGCTGAACTTTCACCTGCTCCAGCAGCATATTAATGGACAATTCATTAATCAAGGGATTACATTCCAAAGAAATGAACTTCGCGATATTGATACTCATCTCCGTCTACTAGACATTCGATTACCTATTTCCTATGGATTACATATCGGTAAAAGGAGAGCTTTCTCCATAGAACTTGGCATGTTCGCGTCACAGCGGATAGCTAATTTTTCCAAAAAGCACACGATTATTCGAAATCAATCTTTCATCCCACCAAATATTAGTACCGGCAGTCCAGGTATGGTTTTCCCTGCCACATTTATTGGTGAATCCACAGAGCGGTCTCCCGAGATTCCTGGTGAAGCGCTGCAATTTGGAACCCAAATCAAATTAGGATACCAATTGAACTTGCAGGACCACGCTCCCATAATATTCGCTCTTGATCTCTCGCGTTTCTTGAGTAGGTATGAAGTTTCAGAAGGCCAAGAAATACTATGGTCAAGTTCCTTTTCAGTTGGGTTTTTATTCTAAGTTGGGGTAAAACGATACTTACCGCTAGTCACAATGCTGTATCCGCTTAGCCAACTCTTGCGCCATGACTTGGTGTACGGCCTCACTGGCGTGCGGGTCATTGCTGTTTTACCATACGGTCTTTGGTGGGAATAGCCTGAATAGTGGCACTCAAATCAATAGGGTGACTACTATGCTTTGGATCTTCAAATAGCAGATTAAGTTTGAGGTAACAAGACAAAAAAGAAAGCGCCCGCTTGCGGGCGCTTTTCCAATGCTAAGTTGCTTATTAACGGAAGCAATGAACCGGCACTACCACAAGGCAGTGCTTGTTCGAGTTTAGGGCCGTCAGGAATGGCCCGATCTCTTTTTATGGGAAGGAAAGGAATGCTGCTGTGCCACAGCATTGACCTCCCTCCAAACGACATAAACTTTTAACTGAATAGTACTGGTTCATAAATGAGTTTTCGATACCATTCCGATGAATACTCCAAAACCGCTCATTATCGTTCGCTTGTTTTCTCGCATTAATCGGCAATCGAAAGCCTAATTTCTTCACCTTAGAATTAATCTACCTGATCATGCAAATAAGCATTACCACGGCGCATCTCTGGCTCGTCCTCATCACCAATCGTCCACTTCGACATTTGGTGTTCACCAGAACGAGGTACATTGTCTAGTTGTACTCCCCGACGCAGGTAAGCCGGCTCATTCTCAAGCTCGTTTACCGTTTGTGGGTTGTTCAACTTCACGTGTTGGTTACGCAAACGCTCACGACGACGTTCCTCGATTTCTCGGGAACGCTCCTGTTCAGCAGTCGGGTCCGTTGGATCGCTGGTGCTAGAGCTGTGATCATAAGCGTAATTACGACGCTGGTACTTTGATACCGTTTCTTCCACATCATCAAATTCGAAAGTGGGACTCTGTGGCGTCTCGTCACTTTGGTAACCGATACGTGAGAGGTTATTCGGCTGGTTATTTGGCTCTTCCGGAGCCTGCGGACGTTGCTGAGGCTGGTCATCGTCCAGGTTTACAACTACACGATTAGGCTCCTGCTTCTCGATACGCTTGCGCTTATTTTCGAAGCCAGTAGCAATTACTGTTACGCAGATCTTGTCACCAAGTGCTTCGTCGTAGCAATTACCCCAGATCAAATCTGTACCGTAACCAGCTTCTTCCTGTACGAATTCAGTGATCTCGAAGATCTCGTCCATCGTCACCTCAGCCTTACCACTGGTGATATTCAGCAGGATGTGCTTAGCACCGCGGATGTCGTTATCCTCCAAAAGTGGAGAGTGCAGTGCCTGGTCAACGGCCGTACGAGCACGGTCGTCACCTTCCGCTACCGCGGTACCCATAATGGCTACGCCGCTTTCGCGCATAACGGTGTTAACGTCCTCAAAATCCACGTTTACATAACCAGGAACGGTGATAATTTCGGCAATACCCTTGGCCGCAGTGGTCAAGATATTATCCGCCTTACCAAAGGCATCAGAAATGCTCAGATTACCGTGAATTTGACGGAGCTTATCGTTAGAAATAATAATCAAAGTATCTACATGAGCCTTGAGTTCCTCCAGGCCTTCAAAGCCTTGTGAAGTACGGCGACGCCCTTCAAAGGTGAAAGGGAGTGTTACAATACCTACTGTAAGGATGTCCATCTCACGGGCTGTGCGGGCAATGATTGGCGCAGCGCCAGTACCCGTACCACCACCCATTCCGGCAGTGACGAAGAGCATCTTACAATCGGCTCCCAGGTACTTCTTAACGTCTTCAATAGACTCTTCGCAAGCCAGTTTACCTACGTTCGGCTTTGAACCCGCACCACGTCCTTCTGTAAGATTAGGACCCAATTGGATCTTCGTAGGGATGGGGCTTTGCTCCATAGCCTGATTATCGGTATTACAGATGGCGAAGTCTACGCCAACAATACCTTGCTTATACATGTGGTTAACGGCATTACTACCACCGCCACCAACTCCAATTACTTTTATGATTGGGCTATCGCCCTTAGGCAGATCGAAAATCATGATCGCTGCTTTTTTTACCGTAGCCGAAAACGTTTATTCTTTGTTTTGGTATCAAGTAAGTTTTCGGTACTCGTGTTAAATACTAGGATTACGTGTCTTGAGCCTTTGCTCAACGGGTTTAGAACTCGGTATCCGGCTCTGCTTCAAACCACTCCTTGGTTTTCTTGAAGATGGTTTCCAGCCATTTACCACCCTGGTCATCGGCGACTAGTGCCTCTACTGGCTCTTCTTCCACTGACTCAGGCTCCGGTGCCGCAGTGGCAGCCAGAATTCTACTCTGTTCCAGATCATCAAACCCTTTCAGCAGAAGGCCAATTGAAGTAGCGTAGATAGGGCTACTCAAGTTCTTGTGGTATCCGTGACCGAGGTGCTCAACCGGTGTACCAACGCGGCAGCTTTGCCCAGTGTGCAACTCTACCAATTTGTCGATGTGCCGTAGCAATGAGCCACCGCCCGTTACCACAATACCGCCAATCAACTTGCGGTCGTAGCCGGAACGACGAATTTCCCATACCACATAATCAAAGATTTCCTCCACCCGCGCCTGGATAATCCGCGCCAGGTTCTTCTCTGATATTTCTTTTGGATCGCGGCCGCGCAAGCCCGGGATAGCGATAATGCGATTATCGTACACCTCTTGCGCGAGTGCAGCTCCGTACTTTACTTTCAATTTTTCAGCGTGGTGTGCCATTACGTTACAGCCATCTTTGATATCGCCAGTAACGACGTTACCTCCGAATGGAATAACTGCTGTGTGGCGGATAATGCCATCTTTAAAAATGGTAATATCCGTGGTGCCACCACCAATGTCAACCAAGGCTACACCGGCCTCCTTTTCCTCATCGCTCAATACTGCAGCAGCACTGGCGATGGGTTCGAGGGTAAGGTTATTAACCCGCATCCCAGCCCGTTCTACACAACGGTGAATGTTGTTAGAGGCGGTGATCTGTCCGGTAATGATGTGGAAATTAGCTTCCAAACGAATACCTGACATACCGATTGGGTCGGTAATACCTTGCTCGTTGTCAACGGTGTACTCTTGAGGGATCACATGCAAAATCTTGTCGCCCGGAGGCAGTACCAATTTGTACATGTCGCCAATCAGGCGCTCAATGTCCCGACGGCTGATTTCGGTGTGATCATTGTCGCGGGTGAGCATTCCGCGATGTTGCAAGCTCTTGATGTGCTGGCCGGCAATACCGACGTGCACTTCCTTGCACTTCAAGCCACTCTGGCGCTCAGCCAGACGAATAGCTTCTGTGATGGCGTTGACTGTCTTTTCGATGTTCGAAACGACTCCGCGCAATACACCTTCGCTTTCGACTTTGCCAAAGCCCAAGATTTCCAGCTTGCCATGCTCATTACGCCGCCCTACGACCGCGCATACCTTGGTGGTACCGATGTCGACCGCTACGATGGCGTCGTTAGGTGGGTTTACATGTTTTGCTTCCATTGCATTCCGTTTTTAAATAAAAAATAGTCGAGCTTCCTGATGCTCGTGTAATAGGATTTATTGTGGAGACAGATGCGATCCGTCTTTACGTTCATTATCTCTTTTTGCAGACTACCTGCCCGCTGTACCGCAAGTCAAAAGACCGATACGCCTTCCACCCTTTGTAGGGCAATCCTTCTCGGTAGAAGGTCTTCAAGCGTTCAAGTTTATCAGCGGTATTGTGAAATCGTCCCAGCAGAATAGTCTGCTTGCCCACTTTTGGGCTGAGGATCATTTCACCGCGTTTGTTTAAGTATATCTGCTCAATGAGGGCATCCAAAAAGGGATCAGCCCGCAATAGTTCGTTTAGTTGGCAGACCTGGTTCAAAAGGTGGTCCTCCTTTTCCATAAAGTCTTGCTCATAGGGTGGCAAAAAACCCGTGGCTACTCTCAACCGTGCCGCATAGTGCTTACTAGGCGGCAGCTGCTCTCCATCCTCATCCAGGTAGTAATTCAAGCCATTATTATCCAAGACGCGCAGCAGTGGTTCCCTTTGGACCAGCTGAATATTGATTACGTTCTGCGCATCAACAAAAGCCTCTGCACTGTGCACGAAAGGATGGTCTTCCAGTACTCTCTCTAGGCGTTCTACATCAATTTCTCCTACCGGAAAAGTGGTAATATCATGCGCGAAGCGATCTTCCAAAATCAGAGGGACGTCATCCTGATTAATCAGGAAATTGCCATCCGCCAGGGGTTGAATATCAATTTGCAAATCATGAACTTCCGCATTTTCTTTGCGCTGCATCGCCCCTAGGATTAGGGATGCACCAGCCAGGAGTAGCACTGCCCAGAGTGCTATCCGAAGGGTGGTTACGATACTGCGTTTGGCGTTACTCATGTTCTTCTTTCTACTGTTGCTCAATGCTCAGCAGTTGTTCTTTAATAGGGTTTACCAGGGTGTCTATGTCGCCTGCCCCGAGGGTCAGGAGTACTTCAATATCTCGCTTAGCGAGCTCTGCCAGCACTTCCGATTTACTCAGTAGTAGGCAGTTGTTATTCTTCATTAGGCGTTGGATCATTGCCGAGTCTACACCAGGAATTGGTTCTTCTCTAGCGGGATAGATATCCAGCAACAAAACCTCATCCAATTCATCCAAAGCAGCGGCAAAGCCGTCCACGAAGTCACGCGTACGCGTAAAGAGGTGGGGTTGGAAAATGCCGGTCACTTTTTTGCCGGGGAATAGCTCACGCGCTGCGCCAATAGCGGCTTGCAACTCTGTCGGATGATGTGCATAGTCATCAATGAAAATCAAGTCCGCCTCACGAATTTGGAATTCAAAGCGGCGGCCAATCCCACGAAAATCTAGTAAGCCCTGACGAATATCTTCCGCCTTGCCACCCAACTCCAGCGCAACGGTAATTGCTGCCAGCGCATTCTCAATGTTGTGCCGTCCAGGGTGTGGGTGTTGCAATCCTCTGATCGTATCCACTTGGCCCTGATAATCAAAAGTGAAGTAGCCATTTTCTACTCGAACATTCTGAGCTTGAATCTGCCCGGCTTCGATACCGAAACTGACCACTTCTCTATCCAATCCTTCATAGTGTGTTTCCAGTCCTGCCTTAACCAGTAGCCGCCCACCGGGCTTCAACTGTTGGGCAAAAGCTAGGAAGCCCGTTTTCAAAAGTGTCTCTTCGTCACCGTAGATATCCAGGTGATCCGCATCCATTGACATGATGGTGGCCACGTCAGGGTGGAGCGTCAAAAAGGAACGGTCAAATTCATCCGCTTCAACCACTACCCAATCGGTCGTTCCCTTCACAAAGTTGGAGGAGAAGTTGCGCGCCACTCCACCCAAAAATGCATTGCAACTAATGCCACAGGCATGCAAGAGGTGGGTAGTGAGTGTAGAGGTTGTTGTTTTGCCGTGGGTTCCGGCTACCGCAACGGTGCGCATTCCCTCACTGATCACTCCTAGTACCTGGCTACGCTTATACACCGGATAGTCATTGGTTCTAAACCAAGTCAACTCCGTGTGTGTAGCGGGTACCGCTGGAGTATATACCACTACATCAACATCCTGGGGAAGTGTCGCTACCGACTCCTCGTAGCGCACCTCAATGCCCTCCGACACCAGTCTCTTCGTCAGCTCGGTCTCCGTGCGATCGTAACCCGCTACCCGGACACCACGTCCGTTGAAGTAGCGCGCTAAGGCACTCATACCGATACCGCCGATACCGATGAAGTAGATGCTATGGATGTTGTTTAGTTTCATTCGTTTATTGTATTGCGAGTCGTGAAACTCGCAATTAGCTTGCTTAATGTTTGTGTCCTGCAGGTTCGTTCCGAGTCTCCCGACTCGGAATAGCCAGCCTCAGTACTTCCTCCGCAATCTTCCTCGCCGCCCCTTCGTAAGCCATGCCTTTAGCATTCTTAGCCAGCGCTTCACGTCCAGTTTTATCTTGCAGGATATTCAGGGCCGTACTCATCAACTCTGCTTTTGCATTAGCATCATTGACGATAAGCGCGGCCTGCTGATTAGCCAATGCCGTGGCGTTCTTCGTCTGATGATCTTCCGCCACATTTGGAGAAGGCACCAGTACCACCGCTTTGCCCAGTAGGCAGATTTCCGCAATCGTTAGTGC
>JBCBWU010000140.1:0-18646 GCA_039816955.1 Bacteroidota bacterium | reverse complement strand
CCGCTGGTCGTAATCGTCCAGTGGGAAATAATCGGTTCTCCTGAAGTAAGACTATCGATGTACCGAATGGCAATGCTCCAGGTGCGTTCGTAAGTGACGGTGTAGGAGTCGTAGTAATCTTCATCAGTTAAACACTCTTCAATTTCTTCAATATTTTCTGTCCCCATAATGATCAAAGCATCCGCACCAACGACCTTAGCTCGTCTTTTCAAAGCGGATAATGAACGCCTCGTCGCAGACGGAGAAGCCAAACGTTTTTCCTCTAAAAGTGCAAAACGGACATAATCCTTTTCGGGGACACTTTCCCCAGCGAAGAACATCTCAATATCATTGTCATGAGCCGGAAACCTGACTGCCGATAAATAATCTGCTTGCTGATAGGTAAATTTTCGGTAAGACCGACAAGACTGAAAAATAAATGTGCAGATGAGAAGGATGAGAATTGCGCGCATAGAACTGGAATTTTAGGTTCAGAAGTTCGACACTTAGATTTTAAATCTTGCTCTGTAAGTTCCAGCTTAACAAGACTTTAACTCAGTTCTCTTATTCTTATCCTTTGGCAAACCCTACTTTTCGTTTTTCGGATAGTGCGGAGCAACCTACGGCTGGCCCTTAATCACCTGTGCTTCCTTCAGCTTCTGAGATAAGTCTGCAGTGCTGAGGTATTCGTATTTCACGCTTAAAAATGGTTGTAGTTCTTCTCCCGGTCTTTGCCGTTGATAGTCTTCTCGAAGAAGCTGACCAGAATCACTGTAAGTACGATTAGTGAGATAACGAATATTGGTGCTATCGATCCATTCGCGCTTAGAAATCCGTCTGTCCTTATCGTAGCGAATTGACATATTTATGCGGGCTCCAAAGCCATCCAGATAGGAAATCCCAAGATTCCCAACCCGACCACTCCCCCAGTAATCGACTGCTACTTTGGTTTGAACTGGACCTCTGGCCGGAAATCGGCGAACTTGCTTCCGCGCAAATCCATTGCTTGGAAACCGACCAACTACGCCCCAGCTACGGCGGTTCTCTACCAGGTATTCGTAAGAATGTAGGTACACAAACTTAGACCACTTATCAGAAGGCATATTATTAAATTCGCCATTGCTATCCACATCAATCCGCCCACCGTCCATTATGGCAATATCGCCTTGCGTTTCTATCGTAACATGAGACAGCACATTTAGGCCTGCCTCTAGATTATCGACGTACCGAATAGCAATACCCCACATGTGATTGCGCGGGATAGAGCGTATCCTATCGGTAGTTATGTCCTCAAATACTTCTACACTTTCCGTTGTGCCCATCACAATTACAGCATCCGCTCCGGCTTGTTTTGCCTTGGACTGTAAAGCACGCAATAGGCGGCCTTGCGACTCGGAATAACCCGTCCGAACTTCCTTTAATATGGCAACCCGAATGTAGTCTTTTTCCGGCTCCGTTTCCCCAGAGAAAAACATCTGCACATCATTATTATGAGGAATAAATTCTAGGCTGGTCAGATTATTTTGTTTTAGGTCTGGATAGGGTCTGTAGACCGTACAAGAATGGAAAACCAAAGAGAGAGATACTAGTAAGAGTAGACGCATGTTTTGGTGTTTTTTTTTGCTTTTTTAAGTTCGTCTATTCCTACTGTTTATGGTAATTCCCAAAGGTATTTAACAGCGATTTAACCAAGGACAATTATCTATTAAAATGACATTAACGCCAAGTGCTCGAACCAACAGTAACCCTTACTTGTGGGATCAAGCTCTAAGCTAGCCAACGAGAATAAAAACGAGTTCATCCAACAGGCTTTATTATCTTCGCACCTTTGTAAAGGAATCCGGATCAATGAATAGAAACGAACAGATCGCAGCGGTCTTGAACGGGCAAATTAAGCTCGGTGTTTTGGGAGGTGGGCAGCTGGGAAAAATGATGGCCTTACCCGCCGCAAATTGGCAACTGCCATACTGGGTTCTTGACAAAGACAGGAGCATGTCCGCCGCACCCTACGCTACGCAATTTGAGCACGGGAGTTTTCGCAAGGAGGAGGATGTGCTGGCCTTTGGCCGTCAGGTAGACATCCTGACCATTGAAATCGAACACGTGCACACCGGAGCCCTCCAGCAACTTGTAGCGGAAGGAAAAACGGTCCACCCCCACCCCGACGTACTCGAAATCATTAAAGACAAAGGCCATCAAAAACAGTTTTATACCGAGCATAAACTTCCGACCTCGGCCTACCGGCTATACTCAGATGAGCAAGCAGTTCGGCAAGCAGTAGCACAAGGTGAGTTAACGCTCCCCTTCGTGCAAAAATCCAGAACTGGAGGTTATGATGGGCAGGGCGTAGCCGTGATTACCTCTCCAGCAGCGCTAGCAACCAAGCTGCTGCCGGGGGCTTGTGTCATTGAAGATCTGGTCGATATTGATAAAGAGTTAGCGGTGGTGGTAGCCCGTAACGCTGCTGGCGAAATGAAATCGTTTCCGGTAGTTGAAATGGTCTTCGACCCCGTTGCCAACCTCGTAGATTACCTCCTCGCACCGGCAGCTATTGAAGAGGTTGTTGCAAAGGCGGCTATTACCCTGGCGGAACAGACAGCAGAAGCTTATGGTCTAAGCGGTCTGTTAGCAGTAGAGTTATTTCTGACCAAGAGCGGTAAGCTATTAATCAACGAAGTGGCCCCTCGCCCGCACAATAGTGGGCACCACACCATCGAGAGCTGCTACACCAGTCAATTTGAACAACACCTACGTGGTGTCTTGAATTTACCCCTGGGTTCTACCGAGTTGCTTCAGCCTGCACTGATGCTTAATATATTAGGTGCAGAAGGCTATCAGGGCGCTACTCGCTACGAGGGCATGGAGGAAGTATTGGCGATGCCGGGTGTATTTGTGCACTTGTACGGAAAACAGACGATGCGTCCCTACCGGAAAATGGGGCACGTCACCATCATGGGTAAAGACCGGGCAGAATTACTCAGCAAGGCGGATAAAGTAAAGAAATCACTGAAGTGTTTGGGGGCGGAAGAAATCGGTTGAATTAGTGAATTTGGTTGAATTAGTTGGGTATACCTTATGTGCTCTGACGTGCCTTATGTGGTTCGAAACTTGGCTTTGGTGTACTTAGGTGCCTTGGGTGGTTGAATAGTTAAAGTTAGAAGTAGCAGTAACAGTCAAAATGAGGGAGCACTCACAACTTTCACTTGGACTGTCACTTTCACGCTAAACGCCCACCCTTCTTATCAGCAACAGCTAGAAAGGTAGCGGCAATGCACCTTCAATGATTAAGAGAAAAAGATCAAAATAAATATGATTAGCATCATCATGGGGTCCGATTCGGACCTGCCGATTATGAAGCAAGCAGCAGAAGTGCTGGAAGAACTACAGCTGGACTTTGAGCTGACTATTGTCTCTGCGCACCGTACGCCGGAGCGGATGTTCGAATTTGCTAAAGGCGCTCACCACCGCGGAATAAAAGTTGTAATTGCGGGGGCCGGCGGCGCTGCACACCTGCCCGGGATGGTAGCTTCCCTTTCTCCCTTGCCCGTAATTGGAGTGCCCATCAAATCCTCTAATTCCATTGATGGGTGGGATTCCATGCTTTCTATCCTACAGATGCCCAACGGCGTACCGGTAGCTACCGTGGCCGTGAATGCCGCCAAGAACGCGGGCATCCTGGCAGCGCAGATTATTGGTGCAAGTGATGCTGCGGTCCAAGAGCGAATAGTAGAATACAAAAGCAAGTTGCAAGCCGGCGTAGCCGTTAAATATGAAAAGCTGGAAGCCACAGGCTACAAGGCTTATTTAGCGCAAAAAGACAAATAGAAGTTCATGGTGCGTTTTTCTGTTCACTTCCTGCTCATCGCACTACTGATGTTAGTTGCGTGCCAAGCGGATCAACCTGATGCTGGATCATCTGAACCTGATCCATTACCAGTAATTGCTGAAGACTACGAGAAAAATCCCTACCCCTGGGGATTTATTGATAGCACAGGACGTATGGTGATCAGTGGACAATACGATGAGGTACGGGGCTTTTCGGATGGCTTGGCCCTCGTACGTACTAAAGGTCGTTGGGGCTATATCGACCAGCGTGGAAAAATCGCTATTGCGGCTCGTTACCGCGCGGCCTGGCCTTTTGTGAATGGACGTGCACGTGCTCAAACCGACGAAGGAAAGTTCGGTTACATTGATCAGGAGGGCAAGTGGTTAATCGAAGCCAAATTTGCGGAGCTAAGCGAATTTGCAGAGGGCTTGGCTGCCTTTCGGCAAGAAGAATTTTACGGTTATTTAGATACTGCCGGCCAAATCGTAATCGAACCACAATACCGGAAAGCTAGGCCCTTTCAAAACGGACAATCAGTGGTGGCTAAGGGGGATAAATACGGAATCATTGACCAACAGGGAAACGAATTAATTCCTTTTGAACATGAACGTCTCAAACCTTTTACTGGCACGCTCGCCCGAGCTCGAAAACAAGGAATATATGGTTACCTCAATTCTGCTGGTGAGTTTACTATTGAACCCGCCTTCCGGCAAGCTACCGACTTTGTATCCGGAGTAGCAGCTGTAGCCGAAGAAAGCACCTGGGGCCTAATCAACGAAGCAGGCGAATGGATTCTCGAGCCGCTTTACGACCAACTCTTTCCCGCAGGAGAAGAACGCTGGATTGGTGCTCTAGGCCGACAATACTATCTACTCGACAAAGCAGGCACTCGCATTAGCAACCATCCTTACCAGGAAATCCAACCCTTCTCCGAAGGCTACGCCGCTTACCAGCAAGATGAACTCTGGGGCTATTTGCAACCAGATGGCAGCAGCATGGCCACACCGCAGTACTACCTGGCTTGGCCCTTCAAAAATGGGCTAGCCCGTGTAGCGACCCGCTACGGGCTTACTTTTGTCAATACCAGTGGTCGTCCTCTTTTTCAAGCACGCCGTGAATTTTTTGAGCTGCGAGACTTTAGTGAAGGTTTAGCACCAGCAGAAATACAATAGCAAGTTAGAAATCGGAATGTAGAAATAGGAAATATCAACGTTGTAGCGACGCGATTGATCGCATCGAAATACAAATCAATTACAATTAAACCCAAAAATTATTACAGGAGCGGAACTATTCTCTCACACAACGCATTTATCCTGGCAAATACCATAATCATGTTTTCTAATTTGTCCAACCAGCAAGCTTACTTCTTCTACGACCAGATCGGCACGTAAGGAGTAGCGTATTGTTGCAAGGAACAACAAAAAGCCTCTACGATTCTGACGGTCGTAGAGGCTTGTTGCATTTTGACCTCTGGTATAAATGGTTAGTACACGAGCCTTTGAATCTCGTAGTCCGGGTTCGATTCCCGGGGGGTCAGCTAGCGTGTTTTCACAATTCGTTGACTGTGGAAAATTTCTTGCTCCATGGTGACCCGAATTTGGTAAACACCATTTTCCCAATCGGTGGTCGAGAGCACTCCATTTTCGTTTGTAAACTCACCGTTTCTTATCAAGCGGCCCTTCACATCATAAAGCGACCACTGGGCTCCGGCCGGTAGATGCTCGTAACGCAATTGGTCCGCTACTGGATTTGGCCAAAATTGGGGTTTATTCACCGGCTGACAAATAGTTCGAATAGGTGAAAATTCTTCGGAGCCATCCATATCCACCATCGCCAGGCGGTAATAAATACGCGTACTCCCTTTAGGCAAACTAGCATCTACGAAGCTATAAGTGGCTCCTGCGCCAGCACCTCCTTTTCCATCTGCTGTACCCAGCGTTTCAAATTTGGTTCCATCGATGGAACGCTCAATGCGGAAGTGACGAAAGTCTTCTTCTGCAGCAGTGGACCACTTCAAATCGGCAGTACCTTTATTGTACTGAGCGGTGAAGTCAATCAATTCTACGGGTACGGCCACACTGCTATTGTGGACCCAAACGGAGTACGAACGTGGAGGCAGGCTGATGTACATGTTATTAGATACACCACCGCTATTGTTCACCACCGCAAAGGGAAACTCAGAATTCCCCAGCACATCATCAATTTGTGCCCCCAGGGGTACATTCGTCAAGTCAATTTCCTGATTTACCTGCAGGTTTTCATCGTCAAAGTTGATCGCCACAATCACGTCCTTTCCACCAACGCCACCACTAATCTGGTAGATCAAACACTGATTGGCGTTACCGGAAACATAATTACTGGCATAGCTGGTCCCAAAAGCATTTAAATAGTAATGGTCTGTTGCGCCGAAGATGTGCTGCTGATGAATTTCCATCAGCTCAGTAATCTCCGTTTGCAGATCTGTTACTGGGTAGTTGGGCGGCGTTTCGTTGAAGAAATCTGGGTAGAAGACACAAGGCAGCCCAATCTTGTTATTGGTCAAAATGTATGCGTAGGCCAGCTCTGGACCATCTTGTACGGGCTCGTTTGGTCCACGGAAATCATGGTTATTAACGAAAGTAACTACGCTAAAGGGATCTGCTCCAGCAGCTTGCATGCCGGCATTAAATACGTTGCGGGCATCGTAGAAAAAGTTGAAGAAATGCTGATCGCAGGCATCTTTTAATGCCAATCGCAGATTGAAGTCAAAGGCCCTTACATCCACGTTTGCCGTAAGGCCATCATTGACATCATTTACCCAGCCATTGAGCTTAGAGGTGCTACCATCAAATATTTCGCCCACAATCATTCCGGGCTCAATACCCTGGCTACTCAGATAATTGAGTAGGTCCGTAACCATGGCAGGATCAAAATGCTTAACTGCATCCATCCGTAATCCCCCAGTAAAGCCCGCATCCTCAATTAACCATTCACTCCAGGCCTCGTATACGCCGCTGGTGGTACTTTCCCGTTGTTCCACATCAAAGAAGAAGAAGGGGAAATCCCAGTCACCTTCCAGGCAGGTGGGGTCAATTCCATTGGGCTTGAAGTTGAGGTAATTCATTGGTCCTTGACCACTGGGTAAGTTGGTGAAATCGGTACGTGTTTGCAGGTCCAACTCAGCAATGATACTCGCACCACGGGGAGCAGCGTACAGATCATAAGGACGTACATCAATGCCCGTACCGTCACCTCCCGTTTGCTCAATATAGATCTCCAGGTAGTCGCCAGCAGCGGCAAAGTCACCGACTTGCAAGTCCACCAAAAACTCATCAACACCGCACTCTCCGATATTCGGATTATCAACGGTAGCCAACATGTTCCGCCCCAGCGTAATGGAAGTTTGATCATTGGGGGTGCCACAGTCCCCGCCACCGTTGGGCTCCGTTTCCGACTCATCTGATAAGCCCTGCCAACCTACCTGTGAGGTTTGGAAATAGAGCTTATAGCCACGTCCGTAAAAGCCCGGACCACCCGAGGCTGAGGAGAATTTAAAGTAATACTGGCCAGCCGTATTACCAGTGCTTCCGCCTAGCGGTAAACGCCACCGAACCTTGCCGTTTACCGGGTATGGTGTCACTCCATTATTACAAGGATTACCCACATTAGGGTAGTCGTTCATATAATTTTCCACCGCTGGATTATCCTCCCAGTCACCGCCATCGCGATGATTATAGACAACGTCAGCTACCGCCAACATACCATTACTTTCCAAGGCACTAATTAAGCTATTGAGCTGAGCGCGGGAGCCGAGGCGAGTAGCGCCAAAGTCGCCCAAATCATACAAGTCTTTGGGGTCGTAGCCGACACTACATTCACTGCCTCCTTTAGCGGGTGGAGGGAGCCAAACGTAGGTAAAACCCGCACTGCCTAAATCTGAAGCTTTGGCCTGCAGATGCGGGGCCCACTTCGTGCTGAGGCCACCACAATTTTGGCTTGGATAATCCCAATACCAAGCTTGTAGCATGAAATCTTGGCCGAATAAGTGGCCCACCAGAAAGAGGAGGAATGGTAGTAACAGTTGACGCATGTCCTATCGATTTATCATTGAGTACATTCGGTTTTAATAGGACTTACGAGTAAAAATAATAAGAAGCCATTATCTTTACTTAACATTGAGAAAACAATTTGTACACCTGGCAGTTCACGGACGCTTCCGTGGTCCAGGTCTACAACTGCACATTCCACTACCTATTACTATTAGCCGGCACCTACCATGTTCAGTTTTCAGGTCTTTGCGATATGTCAAAGACCTATAAATCCGTACACACAGTTAAGTGATAAACCTCATTTTCTACGGACCATAGTTTCCTATTAGAACCAAGATTGATCAGAAAAATTCTTTTGTACAAAACAATCTTTTATGAAACACATCTCCTTAGTAACAGCCCTCTTTGTATTACTCATTCAAACTAGCATTGGACAAACTTATCGCTTAGGTGCTGATTTAGACGGCTTTGCCTTTGGCACTGCCGAACGTACTGAAACCTACGGTGGTTCTACCTACCAGTTTTGGGAAAAAGAGGCGACCGGCACTGGTACTGGTTTCCTTATAGAATCGGATGGATTTGCGAATAAGTGGCAGAACGGTAGTGTGGGCTATGACCAACAAGAAACCTTGTTCTTTGGTGATGGAGCTAGTCCCGATGCACGGCTGGCAAGTGCTCCCACTGTTGGTAACAACTACGTATTTAAAATTCGAGAAAATGGTTATGCAAACCTAGCCTCCATTGTAATGGAACTAGATGATGCCCCAGTAACCATTGATAATGTTTCTCAAATGCCCTCTGGGGGAACAGTCCCCGCTGGAGAAGATTTAACTGTAACAGCGACCTTATCTGCAGCTCCGTCAAGTCAGGAAAATATTTTCTTACGATATTCTTTTGATGGATTTGCCACCTATGGTACACTAACTGCTAGTGCAACCCCCACAAGCAATACGCAGACATTTACTATTCCCGGACAAAGCTCTGGCACAACTGTTACTTACTATCTATTTTCCACCACACTGCCACAGGGAACACTATCAGGGGACGGATCCCTAACTGATCTTGCTACTATCTACATTAGCAATAATTCTGGAAGTAATTTCGCGGCCTCTTTTCCTGTTGAGTTTGCGGACATTCAGATAGGCAAAAAAGCAAGTGGCCATCAACTGCAATTTTCCACTGCTAGCGAAACCAACAACTCCCACTTCGAAATTGAACGCAGCACTGATAGCCGCCAGTGGCGAAAACTAGGCAGTATTGCAGGAGCGGGTACTACGCAGGCTAAGCAAGACTACACTTTCTTCGATGCACAACCCGCACTAGGTCTCAACTATTACCGCATCAAGCAAGTTGATTTCGATGGCACCTTTAGCTATTCGAATATTGTCTCCGCCAACTGGGCCGATAAGCCAATCATTACCTTGTATCCTAATCCTGCACACGAGCAGGTACAGATTAATGGTTTGGGAAGTATGGAAGAAGAAGTCATCGTAGAGGTTTTAGACCTGAGGGGCAAAGTCATGCTGCGCCAGGTGTGGAACCAAGCGAACATTGACTTACAGAACGTACCGGCAGGCTTGTACGTCCTACAATTATCAACAGCTAGTGGTCTTTTGACGCAAGAGCGAATCATTATCCAGTAAGTAGTCCAGTTCTCGGAGAATTTCAAAGTTCTCCGAGAACTCATTCTTGATTTAAAGCGGCAACCGCATCCCCGTTTGCGCCAAGGAAAATCCTGAGCCGTACACTTCCTGGCGAGCCGAGCTACCTTCCTGCAAAAGTGGATTCGTGTGGTTAAGATGAATGAAGTGTACCTTCTCTTTTTCAGCCGGAGGCAGATCGGCTAATAGGCTCATCGTTTCCGATACAAAGGGATGCGGAATTTTACTCATGTCTCGGTTAGGAAGTTCACCATCCGCGTAAAAGGTTGCATCTAGAAAAGCGTAATCGACTAGCGCAAGCTCATCTTCCAGACGGCGTTCCCAGCGTTCCCATTTATCGATATCTGGAATGAAAAGTAAACTGGCTTTAGGACCTTCTACCCGGTAGCCTACGGTTTCGGAATATTCATCTCGGTGAGGAACAAGTAAGGGCGTCACTTGTAAGCGTTCGTTCAGCACAAAAGCACTATCGTCTTGTATGGGCATTAACTGGATATTTTCTAAGTCTACCAGTTGTGACCAGGGGCCGTTTCTACGCACAAAGTACCGCATCCGCGCCATCGTATAAACTGGAACTTTGTCGCCGCCCATTACCTCCCGCCCTAATTGCATGAGACCCGTATAATGCCCAATGTGAGCATGGGTTATGAGCACTCCGGTAGGCTGCATTGGTGGAGTATTGAGTTCTGCTTGTAAGTACTGCCATTGTTCTCGAAAATCAGGCGTAGCATCCAGTAGCCAAAGTTCGTTGGCAACCGGATCTATCAGCCCCAGGCAGCTTACCAACTGCTCTTCAGCACTACCCGCCCAAACTGCCTGGCAACAGCTTTTCTGGCAGGCCGCCTGCGGGTAGCCGGCATCTTGAGCAATACCCAAAACCATCAAGTACGGCTGATCACCTGCGACCATTTCGGTAGAAGTAGCCTTGCTAGTTTCTTCTGGCGTACAGCTAAAGAGGAGCAATAGCAACACGTACAGGTATAAAGTCTGACGGAGCATAAGCGATCTCTTCGTTTTCCGATAAATGTATCTATCTTCCAGCGTAAATCCACCTTATTCTAGCTTCCATTATGGCTCAACGACCGCCCTTTTCCCAATTAGTTATTTATGCGCTCGGACAATTTGGTTGGTCACTGGCCGGTTTTGGTGCCGCCAACCTATTGGTCTATTTCTACTTGCCGCCGGAGTCAGAGGGCGCTGCCGTTTTTCCGGCCTTCATCTATCAGGGTGCCATTCTCGGAGTGGCTACGCTTATCGGTTTCATCAATTTTGGTGGTCGTATTTTCGATGCAATTACCGATCCTTGGATTGCGGCCTGGTCAGATAGTCGCCCTGCAGCGGGTGGCAAACGCAAGAAAGTACTCCGCCTGGCGGCTATTCCATTTGCCGCTTTTTCTTTTTTGTTGTTCTTCCCACCAGTACCAGAGCTAAGCGTGTACAATGCCATCTGGCTAGTGGTAGTGGTATTCCTATTTTATCTATTCTTCACCCTCTATCTCGTTCCTTACAATGCCTTGATCAGCGAATTGGGCCACCATCCACCGGATCGGATGAGAATCAGTACGATGATTTCCATTACCTGGGCACTGGGCTTTGTGATTGGGGGTATGGCGTACGGCATTCAGGGTTACTTTGAGAATTTCACCGATTCAGTAAGCGCCTTCCAATGGACCATTGGGTTGTTTGCGATCGTGTCCTTAATCTTGATGCTCATTCCTGCTTTTTTCCTCGATGAAGAAACCTACGCCGAGCAGGGAGAAGTGGAAGACGTACCCATACGTAAAGCCCTTAGCTCCGTTTTTAAGCAGCGAGACTTCCGCATTTTCATCGGCTCTGATCTACTGTATTGGGTGGCACTCACCTTTATTCAACAAGGAGTAAGCTATTACGTCACCGCACTGTTTGGGTGGCCAAAAGAACAAGCCAGCGCATTCCTTGCCATTAGCTTCGTGGCTAGCTTTCTATTATACTATCCTGTAAACCTAGGAGTAAATCGCTACGGTAAGAGACCCTTACTGCTTAGTGCATTTCTTGTTTTCAGCTCCGTCTTTGCCTTAACGGCCCTCGTACCTGTTCTACCACCAGCGGATAAAACGGTGTGGTTCTATGTACTGGCAGTCTTATCGGCCTATCCGCTAGCCGCCTTTGGTATTATTCCTAATGCCCTGATTGCCGATTTTGTGCACACGCACGAGGAAGAAACCGGTCAGCAACAAGCCGGCATGTTCTACGCAGTTAGGAATTTCATGATGAAAGTGGGAATTAGCCTGGCGCTGCTGTTATTTCCGTCCTTCTTACTATTAGGTAAAACACAAGCGGAGCCCAGCGGTGTAACCGCCAGTGCCTGGGCAGCCTGCACCTTCTGCATTCTAGGGTTTCTGATTTATCGACAGACTAATAAAACGTCCACCGAAACATCCTAGTAATCACCGAAATAGCGGCGCAAGAACCACTCCAAACTTAACAAGGTGAGGATCAGGAAGAAAATTCCTTTCAAGTTGATGAGTGAACGAGTTGTAGTCGTACTGTACAGCACCGGCTTCACCGTACCGCGCTCTTCTAACAACTGTGGGAAACCTGCGAGGCCCGCTTGATCCAACAGTTCGCCACCGTAACGCTCACTCAAGAGGCGTAGCAAATCATGATCAGCAGTGGTTTCAAAACGCTCTAACTGTACGGCTTGTACGCTGAACTGGCCACTGTAATTCAAGTTCTCTGTTCCCGTATTGACATTCGCCTGGTAGCGATAATTTCCCACTGGTAGGATGCCAGCATTCAAACGATAGGCACGGCCCGTAGGGTTGAATGTGTAGCTAAACTCGCGGCCATCCTCATCCGTGATGACCATTTGAGCCGAGGGCTCATTGATGAGCTCGTAATTATCGTTGTATAACTCCGCATCAAAGATGAGCTGCTCGTTTTCGTCAAAGATATTTTTAGCAATACTTACACGGAAGCGACGCTTATCATTTTTGACACTTAAGTATTGGATTACCTGGCTGATGAGTTCGTCAAAACGCTCGTGGTTTTTGCGATCTAGATAATCAAACAGGCGCCATTTCCAAATACCGGTACCCGTCATAATAGCCATCCGGCGACCTTCTTCTTCACCCAGCGCCAACAAGGGATATTCTGTATCGATCCGTCCAATG
This sequence comes from Bacteroidota bacterium, assembly GCA_039816955.1. GTDB lineage: Bacteria > Bacteroidota > Bacteroidia > Chitinophagales > Saprospiraceae > Lewinella. The sequence goes on along the minus strand of JBCBWU010000140.1, from coordinate 6,000 downwards.
CGTTGGTACAGGAGGACAGAAGCGTTGGCACCCGCCGCATATTCTCCGAAGGGAGAAATAACAGGTGGTAGCACAGGGAGGAAATCACGAAGCTCATCCGCTACCTTAAACAGGCTAAAGTTGGTGGCCATGCGCGGCTCTACGGCATTGGTATTACGACCATTGACCCGTATATCCACCAATTGTTGGTTTTCATTCACCGTAGAGAAGCCCGACTGATCGCCGACGAAGAACCAGGTGGGAATCTTGGCCGTGCTTAGTGTACTTAGCAGCTCCTGCACATTATTTGCACGACTGGGTAATTGATGAAGGATCACCATGTCGTAATCGCGGATATTACCAGAGAAACTATTGATGTATTCTACCTCAATTTCGTTGTTCTGTCCCGCACTGATACTTTGCTTCAGGGCTGATAAATCAGGATGCGGTGAGTGAGCCAGGATCAGTACTTTTTGACGAGCTTCCAGTACATCCACGTAGATATCACGGCTATTGTTTACGGTAGTAACCTCACCGTTTACCGTACCAACCGAAATACGATAACGGTTTACACCGGAACGGTCTGCATCCAGCACAAACTCACGTGTGCGGAAGAAGTCGTTACGATCAATATTAACGGATTCGTTGATCAACTCGCGGCGATTACCGTTTTCAATACGCGCCACCCGTAGCGGAACTGTGGTACCGGCTGCATTCTGGGCAGTGATATCTACCTGTATAGAAAAGCGATCGCCTAGGTAAGCAATTTTGTTATGGAAAACGCGCTTGATTAAAATGTCTTTCCGGCGGGTGGTATCACCCAGGCCAAAGGTGTACACTGGCGCATTTAGTTTGGCATCCGTATATACCGGATTGGCCCCTTCATTGTAGATTCCATCCGAGCTAATTACTACTGCCCCCAAATTCTGGTTGCTGTACACATCGTATACCTCACGCAATAGATTTGAAAGATTGGTCCGCTTATCGCCAAAGGAAAAGTCAAGCGTATCACGTACGTCGGCACCAAAGGTATAATTGACCAACTCATATTTCTCTGCCAGGGAGTTCTGTAAAGCCTGAATATCTTGAATGTAAGCTGTACTATCAGCAGAGGACCAGGCAGCTGTAACTGATTCTGAGCCATCTTGGGCAAAGACAATCACTGGCTTCTGCGAGCGGTTTTCGATGCTCCGCAAAATGGGAGAAAGCAGTAGAATAGCGATCGTGGAGACGGCCAGGAATCTAAAAATACCCAGAACAGTGGTAAGCCAGGAAGGAGCTTCCTTGAAGCGGCGGTCCCGAAAGTACAATACGAGCGCGTACGCCAAGCCTGCTAACAAGCAAACAATCAAAAGCCAGGTCGGATAAGCAAAACTAATTCCCTGCATCTATCTATTTATTCTCAGAACACAATCGGATGTCCGGATTTGCGCGGCCAACAAAGGTAGCAGATTCTACGACAATTTATTGGTCAGGTTACAGCAGCTAGGAAGTACCTGACTGCAACAGGCCTTTCATTTGTTAGCATTTTGTTAAACACCTAATTTCTGACATCCTTTTTTACCCAAAATTCATATCCCTTTTTGTATTTAGTGCGTTTAAAGAACAGATTGGAGTTATTTCAATCTGAACGGGCTAACACCTCATATTGTTGGCCCATGACTTACGCAAAAGTTTATACCATGTTACGTCGTATACTAGTTTTTAGTGTTTTTGTCCTCTTGTGCACCCAGGTGCGGGCGGCTTATATGTTGATCCCCATGGACGAGGAGCAGCGTAATCACCTCAAAGCCTACGGGATGACTTATTTCATCTTAGAGAATGGCCTGGAAGCCTGGTGGTTATTGAATTACCGCGGCGGTTCTTTTGCTTTCCCGCATAGTCGCGCCTTCGAAAGAGAGTGCCTGACGCGGGATATCAGCTTTGAAATCATTCCTGATGCCAAGTTCAATAGCATCATCGAAGAGATCTCCAACCCAGAAGTCAACATGGATGCGATGAAGCTGGAAAAAGCACCAAAAATTGCGGTTTACACACCTGATGTAAATTTCCGCACGGGAAGTAAAATACAGCCTTGGGATGACGCCGTAACCCTAGTGCTCACCTATGCGGAGATCCCCTACGACGTTATATATGACACTGATGTTTTGAATAATAAACTGGTGGAATACGACTGGCTGCATTTGCACCACGAGGACTTCACCGGACAGTACGGGCGCTTCTACCGTGGCTACCACAATCAGCCTTGGTACCGGGAAATGGTGCGCTATCAGGAATCTTTGGCGGCGGAGAACGGCTTTGCTAAAGTATCGCAATTGAAACTGGCAGTAGTGAAGAAAATTCGAGAGTACGTCTTTGGTGGTGGCTTCATGTTTGCCATGTGCTCTGCTACCGACTCCTACGATATCGCCCTGGCAGCGGAAGGTTTGGATATTTGCGCCCCCATGTACGATGGTGACCCCGTCGACCCTACTGCCCAGAAAAAACTAGACTTTAGCCAGACTTTTGCTTTTGAAAACTTCTCGCTTACCCGCGATCCACTAGAGTACGAATTCTCTTCGATCGATAGCGGTACCAAGCGGAATGTAAATCCTAAGCAGGACTATTTCTCCCTCTTTGATTTTTCAGCTAAATGGGATCCCGTTCCTACTATGCTTACGCAAAATCATACCCGAACCGTGAAAGGATTTATGGGACAAACTACTGCCTTTTACAACCGTCACCTCAAATCGGACGTCCTTATCCTGGGGGAAAATAAGCCTTCCGGCGAAACCCGTTATATCCACAACAACCTTGGCAAAGGATTTTGGACCTTCTATGGTGGTCATGACCCGGAAGATTACCGTCACTATGTGAATGATCCAGAAACGGATTTGAACTTGCACCCTAATAGCCCTGGCTACCGACTCATTTTGAATAATGTATTGTTCCCAGCCGCACGTAAGAAGGAACGCAAGACGTAGAAAAGGTAACATTTTTTCACCCCGACATATAAGTATTCGGACTTAAATCTCTACCTGCTATTTCGCTGGTCATCAATGACAATGGCGAGTAGAAGATTTTTTAACGTCCCTTATCATCAAAAAAACCAAAACATTATGCGTGTAGTACTCTGGATTTTACTCGTGGTGGCCAGCTTTCTGGCCGGAATGTTTTTAATGAAACAACAAACACCAGAAACAGCCGCTGAAACAGACTCCTCTGCCTTACTAGTTAACAACACAGAGGATGCGGACACGGAAGACGAAGAAACACTAGCCCTATCGACAGATGAACCTATGCCCCTGGGCATGACCGCCCAAGAGCAGCACACTATTCGCTTGTTCGAACAGGCAGCTCCTTCGGTGTGCTTTATTACTACTTCTAAGTTGCGCCGCTCTTACTATAGTCGCAACGAGCAAGAAATTCCCAGTGGTTCTGGATCTGGCTTTGTCTGGGACAAGGATGGTCACATTGTCACGAATTACCACGTTATCCAAAACTCCGATCGTGCTACGGTCACCCTGAGTGATGGTACGACCTACGAAGCGACCAAGGTAGGACAGGAACCGGCGAAAGATCTGGCGATCCTGAAAATTGACGCACCACGCAGTAAGCTAATTCCTATTCCGGTAGGTATTTCCAGTAACCTACGGGTGGGTCAAAACGTCTACGCTATTGGTAACCCCTTTGGTTTGGACCAGACACTAACGACCGGTGTAGTGAGTGCACTAGGTCGGGAGATCAATTCTGTAGCGGGTATCCCTATCCGCGACGTAATTCAGTCCGATGCGGCTATTAACCCTGGTAATTCGGGGGGCCCACTCTTGAACTCTTCTGGTGAATTGATTGGTGTAAATACCGCCATTTATAGCCCTTCCGGCGCATCCGCAGGCATTGGTTTCTCCATCCCAGTAGATGTCGTCACCTGGGTAGTACCAGATTTGATTCAGTACGGCCGCGTTAATCGTCCACTGATTGGTGTTGAACTAGCGCGCCCACTGCGCGACGTACAGGGAGCCGTGGTATTAAACGTGGTAGAAGATAGTCCCGCAGAAGCAGCTGGCTTACAAGGAGTAGTCCTTGACAATGACGGAAACTTGGTATTAGGAGACGTAATCGTGGCCGTTAATCGCGAACCGATCACAACCAATGGTGATCTTTACCTGGCACTGGAAAATTACCGCGCGGGTGAAGAAGTGACCGTGAGCATACAACGCAATGACAAAGTATATGATGTACCGATTATTTTGAAGGCGTCTGAGCAATAAGTTGTTCTAGCCCAGGCCAGAAGAGCCAGCAGGAGAATTATTTTGAGACCTTCCTGCTGGCTTTTCTCGTTTTAGCCTTGGAGCTAGCTAAGATTAGTGTACAACAATGAGGCTTTTAGGCAAGCGTTTAAGGTACGAGCCACTCCCCTTTCCAAGCTCGGCTATTTTCTTGCCAGTTAAACTGCGCCCGCCGGTGCCCTTGCCGATGCAACTGCAAGAATTCCATTTCTTCGACAACGCAATCAAGTACACCAAAATTCTGTCTTGCGGCCTCTTCAAGGGCGCTTTGATCCTGGGTTGGATAATATCCTTCGGGTGTATCTTGGGTAGTTCCTGGAGCGGAGATAGAGGCGTAATCTTTAAAGGTGTAAGGGTTGATCGTAGCCCATACTTCAGCTGCCTCATCTCCCGTAATCAGACGGGCACGAGTCTGTGCTCGGAGCTGGATTTGCTTACGCTCATCATAAAAAAGCCAGCTAAAAGCATCATTTTTAGGAAGAGGTTGTATCTTTGTGGAACGAGTATCTGTATAAAATCTGAGTAATCGACTACTTGCATTAGCTTTACGTAAAACAACAGTGCGCTGTAATACCCTCTGCCCATTCACAAGATTAGCGATTACTGCCGTCCGCCAGGAATGACGCTTTTGGTGTGGTGCTTTACCTAAGTGTTGCCAAATATATTCCTGAATAGATTCTAAATGCCCAAAAACTTCCATTGGCCGTAGTAATTATTTCATTTTTTCTAGGAAAGAATGATATTTCAGATAGTGTTCTGGAAAAAAAATAATGATCGTCGAGTCAATTAGGTGGGCAAAAGAATTGCAGGTCTTTTGTCAAAATCAACAAACCTACACCTTAACCTTTTGTTTCAATTTTTGTTCGTCACCTGTTAATAATCCTTTAAAAAATGATTAAGTAGGGTGACTTATGCGCTAGTCTTGCGTATAAAAAGTGAACATCACAGAAACAGAAGTGTTTCGGTAAAAAGCTCTTAAGAGCTTGACACTATGGACAATAACCAGTGTGGTTTTTAAAATATGAATATGGGTTTTAGGTGTTTTTCAGGAGGAATCTTTAGTGGTTCCTCCCTTTTCAACCCCTCCTTATTTTAGAAGCCAACTGATCAAGATATGAATATGGGTTTTAGGTGTTTTTAGGAGGAACCCATGTGGTTCCTCCCTTTTTATGCCTCCATATTAATGAGATAGAAGGTTTTCATGATATGAATATGGGTTTTAGGTGTTTTGAGAGGAGTCGTTAAATCGACTCCTCTTTTTTATTGCGCCTGAGCCAATACCAGACTTGTAATGACGCTGGCCTAACCTACTTCTTTTGCGGATTAGAAAATGATACCTTTACAGGCAAAAGGCTAGCATGTTTGTTCTTCTTGCTTCTGTGGTGATTGGCCTGTTCGTGGCTATGCTTTTCCTCAACGTCTACTTTCGTGTTCGGGTATTACGATCCTACAAGACAATGGTCCAAAACGAAGTAGAATTTAACGCCCGCCATGTCTTCAACAATGAAAAAATGGAAACTGAGGTCCTTCCAAAGTACCCTCATCTCCAAGAGGAAATTCGCACCTTTGCGCGTCATTTACAGTACTCCATAAAAATGGCCACAGTGCTCCTGGCCCTCATCACCCTGTTTGGTGCCCTTCTCATGCAATTTGGCCGCACATAAGCGGGAAAATTAGCTACTTTTGCAGCCGGAATTGATAAACTGTTCTGCGGCTAGGCAGCTGTAGCGTTTGCTGTGCGTTTAAGCATTTG
>JBCBWU010000013.1:0-58204 GCA_039816955.1 Bacteroidota bacterium | reverse complement strand
GTACCCCGCTAAGTGGTACGGTGAGTATTAACGGTACCGCCATCAACGAGCTATCCGGTGCGGCACGCGACCGCTTTAGAGGACAAGAAGTGGGGGTGGTTTTTCAACGTTCACACTTTGTCCGAGCCCTCACTATTGGCGAAAACCTGGCACTTTGCCGCCAATTGGCCGACCTTCCTCCCGCACAGAAGCAAATCAATGCTTTGCTCGACCAATTGAATATTGCCGATAAACGAGATGATCTTCCACAGGAGCTCAGTGTGGGTGAGCAACAACGTGCGGCTATTGCGCGTGCGTTGATCAATGAGCCTAGCCTAATCCTGGCGGATGAGCCTACCTCAGCGCTAGATGACCAGAATACAGACCAGGTCATCGACTTACTGAAGGCACAAGCTACTGCAGCCAACGCCACTCTTGTAATTGTAACCCACGATAACCGTCTGAAGTCCGTCTTCGAGCAACGCATTGAGCTATGAACCTACTACGCCTAAGTTGGAAGAACCTGACTTTCAAGCCTCTCTCTATGCTGCTCAGTATTACTCTCTTTGCTTTAGGGGTAGGACTGATCAGTTTGCTGTTTCTCTTACAGCATCAACTACAGGATAAATTTGAAAAGAACCTTGCAGGAGTGGATCTTGTCATTGGTGCCAAGGGCAGTCCTCTACAGCTCATTCTCAGCAGCATGTACCACGTGGATGCACCTACCGGAAATGTTGAACTGGGAGCGGTAAAACCTTTTCTCAATCCCAAGCATCCACTCATCGAAACTGCTATTCCATTATCAATGGGTGATAGTTATCGGACATTCCGCATTGTTGGCACCACCAACGATATCCTCGGTATGTACGAGGCGGAACTGGCCGAAGGCAAAGCTTGGGAACGGAACTTTGAAGTGACCATCGGCTCTAAAGTGGCCAGAGAAGCTGGCCTCAGAATGGGTGATTCCTTTAGCAGCTCCCACGGCTTTTTAGAAGATGATAATCTGGGACACGACCACACCGACTTTAAAGTAGTGGGTATTCTGAAGACCAGCGGCACAGTGCTCGACCAACTCATCCTTACCACCAACCAAAGTTATTGGCTCACGCATGAACACGGTACAGCCCCCACGCCTGCATCCGCTCAAGAAGAGGAGGAACATGACCATGAAGGGGACGATCACGAGGGACACGACCACGGAGATGAGCACGACCATGAAGGGCATGATCACGAGGGGCACGACCACGGAGATGAGCATGACCATGAAGGACATGATCACGAGGGACACGACCACGGAGATGAGCACGACCATGAAGGACATGATCACGAGGGACACGACCACGGAGATGAGCACGACCATGAAGGGCATGATCACGAGGGACACGATCACGGAGATGAGCATGACCATGAAGGACATGATCACGAAGGACACGACCACGGGGAAGAGCACGACCATGAAGGGCATGATCACGAAGGACACGACCACGGGGAAGAGCACGTGGGCGCCATCCCCAAACCCTTAATGGAAGAGCCTGCTGAAAAGCAAATAACGGCTGTACTGGTGCAATTCAAGGGCCGTAACTATCAGGCCTTGAATATGCAGCGTAGCATTAACGAAAACACCGAGATGCAAGCCGCTACTCCTGCCATAGAAATTAACCGTCTGTATTCCTTGATGGACAGCGGCGAGCAAGCACTACGTATTCTTGCCATAGTCATTATTATCGTTTCAGCCCTCAGCATTTTTATTTCCTTGCTTTCCTCTTTACGCGAGCGCAAATACGAATTGGCCCTCATGCGGGTAATGGGCAGTAGCCATAGCCGGCTATTTTTGCTCATTCTCTTTGAAGGCCTTATCCTGGCACTACTTGGCTGGGCATTGGGTTTCCTTGTAAGCCACGGCAGTATGCAAATCTTTGCCGGACAACTAGCCGAGGCCTACGGTTACGACTTTTCTGGTTGGATATTTCTCCCACAAGAATGGTTGGTCTTGTTTGGTTCTTTAGCCCTGGGTATACTGGCGGCTATTTTACCAGCAATGAAAGCTGGGCAGACAGATATTTCAGAGACCTTGCTGAAAGAGTAGATTCTTCCATCAATCTAAATATTCAAGAAGCTTAGTAGCCTCAGCAGACTTCCAATCATCTTTTTCGACAATATCGTGCAGCAGTTGTCGGGCCTCTTCATTGTGGCCCTGCTTAATTCGTATTAAAGACAGGTACCAACGTGCTTGCTCCCCCCAAAATCGACTATTGGCGGCCAGATCATCCATCATAAGTCCTACCTTTTCATAATTGGGGGAAGGCTGATACAAGGCTGAGAGCGCCTGAAGGAATTTATATTCAGATGCTTCTGGGTATTGCTCCGACAAGCGCTGCCACAGGAGTTCTGCCTCCGCAAAACGATGCTCATTGTAGGCCAAACGGGCAAGGATTTCTTGCTCCGCTGCCCCAACTATTTCGCCCTTACGGATTTCACTTTCTGGGAGTACGGTTTCCAGATGTGCTTGTACTTGATCTTGAAGATTATTCCCAAGCCCAACACCATTAAAAAATATAAATAAGGCGACTACAGCCACCGCCGCCAAAGCAGCTACCCAACGCACTGATATCTTCTTTTTTACACGAACGGATAAGTTAGTCTTTGGGGTTCGTTCTATCCCTTGCTTTTCGGAGAGCCACTGCGCCCACTGTTGTTGACGCCCCACATCAAGCTCGGTAAAATAAGCTTGAAACAAATGCCGGGTCAGCTGCTCATCGTCTTCCGGTGATAATCGATCATCAAGATAATCCCTAATCGTTGTTTTCATGTTACAGCGGGTTTTGCTCAAGAAGCGTCCGAAAAAATGACTTAAAATGCTGTTGACAGCGTTGTTTTTGTTTGCGAATAGCCGCTTGAGACTTGCCTAATTGTTCGGATAAACTCGGATAACTCACTCCTCGGTAGTAATAAGCGCGCAAAAGCTCCTGGCAGGCAGCTCCTAGGCGAGTGAAGGCCTGGTCAAAAAGGTTCATTACCTCTTCTTTTTGATCTTTGACATCGATCAAGTCGATCCCATCAAATTCTTCGTACTTCCACTCCTTTTTATAGCGCCGATAATATTCCTGCACCAGCATTTGATTGAAGAGGTAACGAAGGTTACCATACTTCACCTTGCCAGATTTGAGTCGATAGAAGAAATCCGTCATGGTAGTCATGACGGTATCGTAGGCTAATTCATGTTCTGTGTTGAACCGCTTCTTCAAATAGTTCATAGCGGGTTCAAACTGGACCAAAAAAACAGATTCAAAGAGGTGCTCTTCCCCTTGCTGTAGCCGTATCAACAAGTGCCCAAAATCAGCCTCGGACAACTGAAAGTTCTTGTCCGCCTCCTTTAATCCAGTATTAGCCATAGTAGTAGTGCCCATGCCGAACCTTTTTAAAGAAAAGGATGAGATGGAGCGTTTGTGACAAAAAAGGTAATTTTTTTCTGATGATGGTATTTTGTAAAGAACCGGGAACGGTCAATATAACCCTTCCCGGTTTAAGTAAATTGATGCTTATTCGATTAGCGTCAAGCGTAACGTAGCAATACGCTGTTCCTGTTCCAATACAGCTATTGTATAGATACCCTTCGGCAAATGAGATACATCTATTTCCGTCTTGATCATATCTACTGCAAGTGTTTGGGTATGTAGAATTTTACCATCCATAGCTTGCACCACAACCTGACCCGCGCTGGACAAGGGATGCCCCAGGTTCAACGTAAACTGACCATTGGTCGGATTAGGAAACAATCGCACTTGTTCTTGCCTTTTTGAAACCTCGCTATCACGATCCAAACCTGGTTGGCGACTCAATTCTTCTGGATGACAATCGTCCCAATCCCAATGCCAACTACCTGCAAACTTTTGGCATAACGCGCGGGCCTTTATCACTGCATGACCACCAATGCTCGGGCACTGCTCAGCGATAGCCAGAAGCCCCACTCGCTGATCAACGGTCAGTTCTTGCTTGAGCGCTACCGATTGTAGATAAATTTGGTAATAATCTTTAAGATTTTGCTGAAAGTCCGTCTCAACTCTTAGGGATTCTACGGCCAACTGCAAGGCTTTGATTTCGCCGATACGCCAGCTTTGAATTTGTGTTTTCAAGGCCGCCCGCTCGCCCTGAACCGTCTCCATTTGGGTCTGTAGCATCTTTTGCTTCTCTAGACTCAGCATATCAGCTTCTCTCCTGGCGTTTCGCAAATCAGATAACTCCTCTCCTAAAGACTGTAGATGGTCACTTGATAAGTCATAGGCAGTCTTCAAATTAGCCGGAGGCGACGCCAGAGCATTTATACCCGTTTCTAACTCATAAAACGCTCCTAACAAACCATGTTGCACCGAGTTATAGAATTGATTAACCGCAGGGTTTACCGCAATCAATTCAGGATGCTTACTCAACTTGGCAAATAGATAGCGCTGATGTTCCCACTGCCGAACCTGAGCCTGCAGCTCATCTGACGTAGGCGGTTCGAGGGCTAATAAATCTTCTGAAGTAAGCATACTACCCGGATCACCGCCAGCCAGCAATTCGTAAGGGTCAATCCCACAATTTACTTGCGAGCTACAGGTGGGGTCCGTGCCTTGGAAGGTGAACCAGTCTACTGGTATAATTTTAGTATTTCCTGCTGGCACTAAAGCCGGATCTGTAAAAAATAGTGAACTGGTGTAAGGGTAGAAGTTTGCACCTGTCGCAAAATAAGCATCCAAAGATGTTATGGCTCCGGTCCAATCATTTCCGGTGTTTACCTGCGGCCCCGTGAGGGCATCGTAATAGAAGAGTGCAGTATTATGGTTTCCAAACGTAGTATTCTTAAGTTGGGTATCAGAGCATAAGTCCCAGAAGGAAACACCATAATAAGGACCATTAATCGTATTGCAACAAAAATCAATATTCGTTGACTGATAGCAATAAAGGCCATAGGTAAAATCACCAATAATTGTATTCTCTGCTACTTGTGAACCCTGGCTACCAAAATGGGAGATACCAGAAGAGACGTTTCCAATACCTGTTTTCTTGATAAAATTGCCCTTTACCGTGATTTCACCCTCAGAGTCAAGCACGGCTATTCCTATCCCATCTGTATCACCGTCATATGTATACTTAATAACATTTTCGATGACTGACACCTGACCGTTTGTCGCAGAAATAATCACCCCGCCTTCTGCCACTTTAATAGTATTGGAGGAAACAGTAATCGCATAACCCTCCTCTACCGTACAAGTAGAAATAGAGATGGCATCTGGCTCATAGATCAGATTAGAGGGGGCCGCCTCGGTTACAATATTATTGCCATTAATTAATACATTGCCACCTCCACTATCTTCAACGCTGATCGCTACATTTTTACATAGTTTAATCTCATTATCAAGCACATCCAATCCTTCCACATCATAAGCATATATGCCAACAGTTACATCCCGGATGCGATTATCATGCAAATTCACTCCCATTGTATTTCCGGTAATAAAAATCCCTTGGTTCTTGATGGTCTGCATTTCTAAACCTCCAAAAGCTCCGGACATCAGGTTATACAGCATCACTCCATTAGTAAGGTTGTCAAAATAATTTTTGATGGTGCCATTATTCGGATCTCCAATGTCAAACCCTTGTGTTTGATGCAATACAATACCTGCTGTGGGTAAGCCACTATTGTTGAGTGGTGGAAGCATGGTGTAAGTGGAGGTAAAAACATTATCTCTGAAAAAGTCGTCATCGTCATTTCCTGGTAATGGCTTAATATGGTTATCGGGAGAAATTAGATTTGGCGGCACATAAAATCCGATATTATTGTTGTCAAACGTATTACCAACCAAACTGATTTCAGAATTACTCTCCGCCGTGACACCATTGTAGGCATCACGTATGGTACTGTTCTGCATATACAATTCAGCCTCAAATATTAGTCGAATGCCCTGCCAAAGTTGCTCACAACCCGCGATAACAGTTTGATTGATAATAGTAAGACGCCGATAATGTTCCACCCTAATAGCAGTGAGGGTATTCATGTTCAGTGTGATCCCGTCAAAGGTGTAATCTTCATCTATAACCAGGGTGCCATACACCGCTATACATCCCCCAATCAGCCCTGTAGGATGGTCCAGGTACAGATCGGTATCCGAGAGCAATATCTCTTCATAAAACTGTCCTGGCGTACCAATTTGGTAACCCCCTTCTCCACAATCACAGGCGAGTACGGTTGTAGTGCTTAGGCACAGAAGTACTAATACAATAGAAAATGAACGGACCAGAAAACAGACCTGATGTCTTATTCCAAACTTGATCATTACGCAAGAATTTAAGTTGTTTAATTGTATTGCATCGCCGCTGCAAGAACCACTATTCTACATAGCGACTACACCAACCCCCAAGCAGCTTACGCTTCCCACATGGCATACCATTAGTGCACTTCTTCGCGTCGGAAGAAGCTCAATAGGGTAGATCAATATGCTTATTAGCTTAACCCGAAATCTTGAATCGGATTCGGGTCACATACTTTGGTACAAATCCCAAGCTTGAGCCGTATTGGCTAGTGTACATTCAGATAAGGGAGCAAAAAGGCATTTGTGACAAAAAACCTGAAATTGTCACAAATACCTTTCTACTAGCTTAACTAGAAAGGGGCCTTACAAATCAAAACGAACAGTTGTCTTTGGGGCGGGGAAATTTGCCGGAGAATGCAATTCCCCGCATTTTTTTTGCTCAAGATGTCACAAACAGGCCTTCTTCTCCTTTACTTATTAGATTTATTAGTACAAAGACAACTCTCCATCATGAAATCACTACTATCTCACCTTTTGTACGTTTTGGCATTTATTGTGGTAGCCTCACCAAAAAGCTGGAGTCAGACCGTCACGGATTACGTTAGCAACGAGTTTGTCGTAGTATACGATCAAATAGCTAATGAATTGGATCGAACCGCCGTCCGAGACTTTTATGGTATTACCGATTTCTATCCTATCCTAGGTGGCCAAGCTGATATTTGGCGAAATATTACATTCCCGCTAGTGACCCAGACTTTGGATGTTATTCAGGATATTGAAAGTCTCGAATTAGACATCAACAACAGTGGCTTGGGCGATACCGATCCCCGTGCCCGAGTATCAGATGGCGACTTCCAATACATTGTACAACTAGACCAATCCTCATTGCCTTACTCGCCTTCCAGCGGAGGTATAGCACCAATCCTACCCAATTGCAATTCGAATCATCGGATCATGGGCTCCGTCAGTAACCCAGACAAACAACAACATATCATCATCATTGATCAGCTGCTTAACATGCATGGTCTAACAGGTCATACCCTACCGGTAGAAATCATTACAGAAAACCCCGGAGGTTCACACGCTAACCGGGTTACTTGGGTCATTGATCAGGTCTTGACGCAAGTTGGGATTACCCGCATTACCTACAGCAGTATTGCTGCGTTTGATGCAACAGGAACTGCCTATTATACCGACCTCCTCATTGCTTTTGATGCCATCGCACGTCTGGGGCTCGAAGATGCGATCCTGAACTTTAGTGCCAACTTAACTTTTGCTGATCGTGATATTACCGAAGGAAACTTTCTTGGCAAACTGGCAAGAACCGTTTTAGAATCGAACAACATTCTCATGATTAGTTCAGCCGGGAATGATGGAACAGACGATCCCAATGTGTTCCCTGGCTGCGTGGGCTTACCCAACGAAATTTCGGTAGCGGGGTCTGAGGCTTGCTTCGCTACTCCTTGGCCTAATAGCAACGTCAATCCTGACTTTTATGATATCGTAGCCGAAGCAGATGACATCCTCACTTTCGATGGTCAAAACTGGGCCTTAGCTGCCGGCACTTCTTTTGCTGCACCGCTGGTTACGGCAGCTGCCGCACAAGTCTACAGTAACCTGGGTGCCTTCAACGCCAATCAAATTAGAAACAAAATCTTGCGGTTCGCTGATCAAGAGTTAGAATTCCAAAATCTAGTGGCAAATGGCCGGGTACTCAACGCTACGTCCTCCACCAATAATGGCCAACCGTTAATTCAATGGCCCGGTACTGCGGCTCCTCAAACTGATGCCGCAATAGCTAGCCTAAGCCCCGACATAGTTGTGTATCCAAATCCAGCTAATGATCTTTTACAGCTCACTATACCAGCTAACTTAGAACAAGAAACCATGCAAATATCCATTTGGAATATTAATCAACAACAGATAAGGTCTTTTGAATGGCAACCCGGAACGCCAATCGACATCAGCCAACTACAAAGTGGGTATTATCTGCTGGAAATAAGGACCCGTTCTACGCAGTGGGCAACAAAAATCTGTAAGATGTAGTGAATTCTTAGAATCTGCTTTCTCTGAAATCAAATATTGAGGATCTTAGCAGCTAATATCTGCTTTGATCCTCTTTTTTAGCCAACTTATCTACTTCTTCTAAGTCTGCCAAAACTCGCGTTCCTATTTTAATTACCTTCAATTAAGGTACCAATGCTTAACAGGAATGCTCCCTTTTCCTTCTCTTCTACGCTCTATTCTTGGAGAAGAACCCAGGTTGATGTTTAGCCCCGTTCATCTCGTTTTCATTTGCCTGCTGGGCATTACACTTTTGCCCATTAGTATTAATGCGCAGGAGCATATCTCACACGTTAATAGTCTGATCTCCGAAGCTAAAGATGCCTACGGGAAAGCAGCATTACCATCACTGCACACGGCTCAAGGCATTTGCCAAAAGCAAAATTGTCCGGATACAACCAGGGGGCAAATTTATCAATACCTAAGCGTTGCCTGTTTTCAAGGATATCTTGACGATGAAGCTATGCGCTATGCGGATAGTGCTATCCTAGTTTTCGAACAGAGCTATCCCACCAACCATCCTATTCTGGCCAATGCCTACTACAACCGGGCGGTAATGCAATCGACCAACAAAAAATTAGATCAGGCCACTATTGGTTTTATCGATGCAATTCAACGGATTGAGAACAGCCCTTGGATAGATGAAACCAGCAGAGATTCAATTGCCAGTTATTGGCTCCAAGAAACCTCAAAGGTCTTCCGCAACAAAAGAGACTTCTATCAGGCGGAAAAATATGCGAATCGAGGACTAGCCATTGCCCAGCAGCGCTGGCCATTACTACAGCAAATTCAAGGTGATTTACTCCGAGGCCTGGGGAATATCCGCTGTGACCAAGAGGACTTTTCAGGCGCTATCCAGTACTTCCAACGAGCCCGGGGAATCTACCAACAATTAGCGAGCCCAGCAGAGATCGACCTTCTAAAGGTGGATCAAAACATAGGGGTGGCCTATGCGCGTACTGGAAACTTTGTACGTGCAGAAGGACATCTGCAAAGGGTATTGAAGCATTATAAAGCACTTGTTCAGCAAAAACCGTCAGCAAGTAACTGGGAAAATCTGGCTGAGGCACACATCAACTTATTGCTAGTACGAACTCACTTAGAAGCATACCGATCAGCAAATGAACATTTTGTAACGGCACAAACACTCCTATTAGATTTGTATCCACAGGAGCAATCTTCTCTTCATGCGGAGCTGTACTACACCAGGGCCTACAATCTAGAACACCAAGGAAAACGCTCGGAAGCTCTACAAGCCTGCCAAAAAGCCCTGATGATCTTACTTCCGGAAGGAGTAAACGAAGATGAGTTGGAAGTGAGTGGAAAATTAGAATACATCATGAAATCATTAGCCTTGCAGGCAAATATCCAAGCTCAGCAAGGTGAAATTGAAGCAGCGATCCAGACTTATCAGATCTTCAGTAAACGCATTAGTAGCTACCGCAAAAGAGAGCTCAATGATTGGTCAAAATACTACCTCGTTCAAGAGGTCTTACCCGTTTACGAAGATGCCATTGAACTATGCATCAAACAATACGAGCAAACCGGAGCTGACCATTTTTTAGCGCAAGCCTATGCTTTCAATACAACCAACAAGGCCATTGTACTGCGGGAGTCTATCCAGCAATCCCAAGCTCGATCTACCTCTGATCTACCCGAAAGCCTGTTACAACGAGAAGAAGAACTTCGGCAAAAATTAGTAGCGCTCAATGAGCAACTCTTTCAATTTTCGTCCCAACACAGCAAACGGGATAGCCTGAGGCGAGTTTGGCTAGCGACGCAAAATGAATACACGCTCTTTGTACAACAGCTAGAAGAACAGTTTCCGCGTTATTATCAATTCAAATATGCCGAACCTAAAGCTCTTCAAACCACCAAATTACAAACCAAACTAGGCCCAAAGCAAGCCTTAGTCGAGTATTTTTGTGGAGCTGATCACTGGTACGCCTTTGTAATTACACCTACTCAATTTACGTGCCACCGCCTGGAAATAAACTCAGATATAAACAACCAAATCACTACCTATCACGAGCTCCTGACGAACGGAATTGCAGAAGATTGTGAAGAAGACTTTCTCAACCTCAGCTATCTACTCTATCAACAGATACTCGCAATTCCAGCGGAGGAATTAGCTAACCAGAATATTGACCGACTCATTATCGTACCAGATGGCTTACTGCACTACCTGGCTTTCGAATCCCTACTCATCCGCCCTAGGTCTGATTTTCGTGGAAGCACTGATTTTTTATTGGAGCAATACGCCTGTAGTTACCTCTATTCTCCTTACTTCCTACTTCACCCCATTTTATCCAAAAACACAGGCAAAAAACGTGATTTTGGTGGTTTTGGAATGGAATATGACGAAAATACGCTTAGTCATCTCGATACTGTATTGCAGAAAAAAGACCCAATAGCAAACATCTTAGCATCGCCCTGTGCCACACCAGATAGCACTAGGCGCCTGGGTAAACTTTTCTATTCAGATGACGAAGTAAGGGCTATCGCCAACCTTCTAGATGGTGATCTTTGGCTCAACGAACAAGTGACCAAAGCTGCCTTTCTCGGCCATGTCAAAGATTATCAAATCCTTCACCTCGCCCTGCACGGGAGTTATGACCTGAACTACCCAATGAATTCCGCTCTAGCTTTCACCAAAACTGCACAAGACGATGCTCTCTTACGGGCCTGGGAAATTTATGATCTAGACCTAGATTGTAGACTTATAACCTTAAGCGCCTGTAATACCAACTACGGTAAACTCTTGCCAGGAGAAGGAGCTATGACTTTAGCCCGCGCGTTCAATTATGCTGGTGTTCCCAGTGTCGTAGCCACCCTGTGGAGTGTGCCGGACTACTCTTCCTCAATCATCATGCCTCGCTTTTACGAATTGCTAAAAGCAGGTATTTCAAAAGATGTAGCCTTACAACAAGCCAAACTTGCCTACCTGCAAAATGATGATTTAAGCACTCCCCGTACGCGCCTCCCTGAATTTTGGGGCCCGGCCATTATCATTGGCGATACCAGCCCCATGACGTTGAATGTAAAATGGTGGAATCAGCCGCGCTGGATCGCTTTCGCGGCCTTTATACTTATCAGCCTTTTCCTTTATTTCCAACGCAGATAATTCAAGACAATGGAACCCTATTCACGTTGGGAATGTTAAAATAAGGACAACAAAGTAGTCTGACTACGCGTAATATAGAAGAGAGTAAACGAAATGAACACGTGATGAAGAATGCATATATGGTGGAGTTCGATCTCCCCGAAGAGTTTACCGAAGAATTCATGGCGCTTATCCCGCGCCAGCGCTACGTGATTAATCAGATGATGGCCGATGGTGTCATCCAAAACTATAGTCTTTCTTTAGACCGTTCCCGCCTGTGGGCGGTAATGGTAGCTGAAAGTGAATTTTCCCTGATGGAGGAAATAGCTCGTATGCCTTTGATCGACTATATGGTACCCAATATCTCGCAGCTGATGTTCCATAACTCTTCCATGGAAGTAATGCAGTTTTCGCTGAATTAAATCCGAACAACTACTTCCCCCTGTATCCCGACTAGCACACGATTTGCCAGTTGGGATATTTTTTTGTCCATTTCGCTGAATTTCTCTGTTTCCTCAGAACTAATCCAAAACGAGGGTGTTTCCGTTGCGTCTGCAACTATACTGACGTTGAAAAGATTTAGAAATCTAAACCATTTTCAAGTACAGTATATGCTGACCTAAATGGTTGAGGCTTCGCCTGAACCACTTCGCGTCATGTATAAATTATTACCTTCGTTTGTCTACTATAACATCCATTGATCCCCTACTGCTTTTGACAATTCGCCTGGGGCGTTTGGTTACCAACAAAATGCACCAGCAGTTAGGTAAGGAGGATCAACATTTAATGGGGCCACATATGGGAATCATTGCTGACCTATGCCAACAAGATGGTGTACGGCAGCAAGATCTTGCTACTTCAAGCTTAAAAGATAAGGCCACCATTACCCGTTCCGTAAACTTTCTTGAGCAAGAAGGATTGGTGATGCGAACACCAGATCCTACTGACCGCAGGACTAAGCGCATTTACATTACCTCCAAAGGACGGCAGGTATACCAAAAGATGCTTCCATTGGGCCATACTATTTTGGCGCAAGCCAAGCAGGAGATAGAAGCAGAAGAATTGGCCATTTGTCAGCGGGTATTACAACAGATGTATAACAATCTAAATCAGTAGTTGCGATCGCAACTAAAAATGTCATCAAAAATGACGGACCTTACGAAAAGACGCTTATCAATTGTCGGTGCTGTTTTAGTGGTACTTGCTGCCATTGGTGGCCAGCGCTTTTTAGCCAGCCAAAAGAAAGAAGCTCCCCGCAAAGAGGCTGCGGTAAAATTGAAGCAAGCGGAAACAATGCCGGTAGAATTGATTAGCATTCCCACAACCCTTGACGTTGAGGGACAATTGGCAGCTTTTGATAAGATTGACCTGTATAGTGAGATCGGTGGCATGGTGGAAAGTACCGCGCGTACTTTTAAAATTGGTACCTACTTCCCCAAAGGCAGTGCACTGCTAAAAGTAGATGATTCTGAGGCCCGTCTGGCTTTATTGGCCCAAAAGAGCACGCTTCTCAACGCTATCGCGCAGGCTATGCCCGATCTAAAGATTGACTATCCGGAAAGCTTCCCTGCATGGGAAGCCTACCTCAATGCCTTTAAGGTAGAAGATGACATCAAGGCTTTGCCAGATCCACAAACCGATCAGGAGAAGCGTTTTATCGCCGCACGAAATTTGTACACGCAATACTACAATATCAAAAGCCAGGAGCAACGGCTTGATAAGTATACACTTTATGCTCCCTTTAGTGGTGTACTTACAGCCGCTGATGTCCAAATAGGGACGGTCATTCGCTCCGGACAAAAGCTAGGTGAATTAATGGCCAATGGCAACTATGAACTAGTGGCTACAGTCCCCTTATCTGACCTCAACTACCTCAATGCAGGTAGTACGGTGGAACTATTTTCCGAAGATATTGCCGGTCAGTGGCAGGGTCGCGTTAAGCGCATCAGCGACCAAATCGATCCTGGTTCACAAACTGTACAGGTTTTCATCAGCGTAGGCGGTAAGGACCTGCGTGAAGGTATGTACATGCGCGGGGAGGTAGCGTCTCGTGAAGTGAATAATGCCATGCGCATTCCACGCGACCTGCTAGTGGATCAAACTGGTGTTTATATAGTAGAAGATAGTTTATTACTACTCCGCCCAGTCGAAGTCATCAAAATGGAAGCAGAAACCGTAATCGTGCAGGGTTTAAAAGCCCAACAGCAGTTGCTGGCCAAACCGCTTCCTGGCGCTTTCGATAGCATGCGGGTAGCTCCCATATTAAACCAGGCAACCAGTAGTACGGACCTGGAAACTGCCGCCCCAATCGGCATGAACCAATAAGAACAACTCAAGACTAGAACCGAAAAGGCCCCTCCTATGCGCGGTATTGTCCATTACTTTATCAAGTATCCCGTGGCTGCCAACTTGCTCATGTTTGGCATTTTGATCCTCGGATACTTTGGTGCCATCAATATGAAGACGACCTTCTTCCCCGAAGTGGAAAGTCGGATTATCAGTATTCAAACCATATATCCAGGAGCTTCTCCCGAAGAAATAGAGGAAGGTATTGTCAGCAAAATTGAGGATAACCTCAAAGGCTTGACCGGCGTAGAGCGCTATACCTCTGTGAGTAGCGAAAACAGCGGGGCCATTACCGTAGAGGTCCTCAAAGGCTTTAATACTGACCTGGTTCTGCAAGATGTCAAAAATGCGGTTGACCGGATCAACTCTTTCCCTACCGGAATGGAACCGGCCGTCATTTACAAACGAGAGAACCTCGGTTTTGCCATTAATGTAGCTCTTAGTGGTAACGTAAGCTTAGCCGCCCTGAAACGCTACGCCCGGGAAATAGAAGATGAGCTATTGGCAATGGATGGGCTTTCCAAAGTAACCCTTAGCGGATTTCCCGAGGAAGAGATTGAAATTGCTTTCCGCGAACGTGATCTGCGGGCCTACGGAATGACCTTCCAGGAAGCTTCCAACGCCGTACGTCGGTCTAATGTGGACATTACCGGAGGTACAATTAAAGGTGAGAAAGAAGAAGTACTGGTCCGTGCCCGCAGCAAAGAATACTACGCTGATGGCTTACGCGACATTGTGGTAAAAAATACTGCCAACGGGGGTGTAGTGCGCCTGCACCAAGTGGCGAGCGTTCGCGATCGCTGGGCAGATTCGCCCAATCGCTCCTTCCTCAACGGGCAGCCATCTGTGATTGTAACGGTACAGAATACCCTGGAGGAGGACATGATCTCCATCAACGAACAAGTCAAGGACTATATCGTAGATTTTAATGCGGAGAATAGTGAAATACAAGCCACCGTTTCCCGCGATGGTAGCACGGTATTGATCCAACGTAGAGAGCTGTTGACCAAGAATGGGATCATCGGTTTCTTTATCGTACTGGCCTTCCTGGCCATGTTCCTCAACTGGCGCCTGGCTTTCTGGGTTGCTTTGGCAATTCCGATTTCATTTGCCGGCATGTTTATCTGTGCTAATCTGGTGGGGGTTTCCATCAACGTTATTTCCCTTTTCGGGATGATTATTGTGATTGGTATCCTGGTGGATGACGGCATTGTCATTGGAGAAAATATATACCAACAATACGAGGATGGGGCACGACCGATTGATGCGGCGGTAAACGGTACACTTCAAGTACTCCCCGCCGTATTTGCTGCGATCGTTACTACTATTATAGCCTTTGGCAGCTTCCTTTTCATTGACGGCCGCCTAGGTGACTTTTTTAGTGAAATGGCGATTGTTGTTATCTTTTCGTTGGCCTTTTCCCTGATTGAGGGTGTACTCATTTTGCCCACCCACATAGCTCACTCTAAAGCCCTCAGTCCTGACCGCACACCAAACCCGCTACAAGCCTGGTTTGACCGGCGAATGGATTACATGCGGGATAAGATTTATGCTCCAGCACTGCGTTTTTCAATGCGTAATCAACTGCTGGTGAGTGCCATTTTTGTGGGTGGTTTGATACTTACCATAGGAGGTATTGAAGGTGGTTTGATCAAAACAACTTTCTTCCCAGTTATCGAACGGGACGACATCAACATCACCTTACAGATGCCCGCGGGCACGCAGGATGAAATTACAGCTGAATGGCTTGAACACATTGAGCAAGCCGCTTGGGCAGCTAATAAAAAGCTGAGCGAAGAATACTTTAACAATGAGAGACAGGCCATTGAACGAGTGGAACTCACCTTAGGGCCGAGCACTTACCAAGGGTCTATTTCAGTAGCGCTGCTCGATGGTGAAAATCGTGGTGAACTTTCCTTACGTGACGTGATCAACGCCATTCGTGAGGAAGCTGGACCGGTAGACGCGGCCGAAGTATTAAGCTACGGAGCGCAGTCGGCTTTTGGTAAGCCCATTTCTATTTCTCTCGTGGGCGAAAACTACGAAGAACTAGCCGCTGCTACCGACGAAGTGAAAGCAGAAATGGCCATCCTGGCCGACCTGGCCGATGTAGTTGATAATAACCAGGAAGGTTTACGCGAAGTGAACATAAGCCTGAAAGATAAAGCTCGTTATCTCGGCCTCGATGTGCAGGATATAGTAGGCCAGGTGCGACAAGGTTTCTTTGGTGCTGAAGCACAACGACTCCAGCGCGGCCAAGATGAAGTTAAGGTCTGGCTCCGATACGCCGATGAGGATCGTAGCAGTATTGAAGACCTGGCGGATATGCGGGTGCGTTTCGCCGACGGGCGCTCTTTTCCACTGGAAGAAATTGCTGAACTGGAAATTCAGCGTGGTGTCATTGCCATTAACCATATTGATGGTAAACGCGAGATCAAAATCGAGGCGGATGTTGCAAATGATGAAGTATCAGTAAGTGATTTGACGGCGCAGTTACAAACAGAAATTGTTCCCGGCATCCTACAGAAGTACTCTACGGTTGCAGCACAATATGAAGGCCAGAACCGTGAACAGGCTAAATCAGCAGCCTCCATACAAACAGTAGGAGGTATTTGCTTTGCCTTGATGTTCTTTATCATCGCGCTGACTTTCAGGTCAGTTGGTCAAACCTTAATGGTGTTTTTACTGGTTCCCTTCGCCTTTATTGGGGTGGGTTGGGGCCACGCCGTGATGGGAGCGCCGATCAGCCTGTTTTCATTCCTTGGAATCATTGCCTTAGTTGGTATCCTCGTAAATGACTCGCTGGTGTTTGTGAGCACCTACAACGACGAGCTCCGTAAAGGACAACCACAAATGGAAGCACTGTATTATGCTGGGTTAAGTCGTTTCCGACCAATTATACTTACTACCGTAACTACTTTTGCGGGCTTGGCACCACTTATGCTGGAAAAGAGTCTGCAAGCACAGTTCTTGATCCCCATGGCTATTAGCGTAAGCTTTGGCTTATTGGCCGCGACGGTCGTAATTCTACTAATGCTGCCAGTACTGCTGATAGCCTTGAATCGTTTCCGCGTTTATCGCAATTATCTGTGGGATGGCGAAAAACCGGAATACCGAGACGTAGAGCCGGCTTACAAGGAAACAGTGAGTACCACAGAGTAGAGATGCATTGCAACTTGCTGTAAAGACGCATTGCAATGCGTCTACGGGATCAACACAAATAACAAAACAATCTAATCACCTATCCTCATGCGAAAAAGAATAGCCCTCGACATGGACGAAGTTGTGGCTGATGTCATGCCCAAGTTTGTAGATTTCTACGAACAGGAGTTTGGCCAGCGGCTAGAAAGAGAAGATTACTGGGGCAAAAAAATCTATGATATACCCGGAGCCAAGCAGTTGCGTAATGTACTTTACGATAAAGGTTTCTTCCGGGATTTACCTGTAATGGAGAACAGCCAGGAGGTAGTAGCAGAACTCAATGAACGCTATGATATCTTTTTCACTACTGCGGCTATGGAGTTCCGGAATTCGCTCGAAGATAAATACGATTGGCTGTTGGATCACTTTTCATTCATCAGCTGGAAGAACTTTGTCTTCTGTGGGGACAAGAGCATTTTGCGCGCGGACTATATGATTGATGATCACCCCAGAAACCTGGTGAGTTTTCAAGGCAAAGGCCTGCTATTTACCGCTACTCACAACATTGATGAAGAGCGCTTCACACGGGTTAATAACTGGTTGGAAGTACGAGATTTCTTTGCAAAAGAAGAAGGTTGACGAATTGGACTTAGAATTAAAATTAGAGCAAGAATTAGAATACCCTAACGAATTATTCACAATTTTGCCTCTAATTCTAATTAGTCCAAAGGACAGAACGGATGAGTGAAAAGACCAATAAAGACCGCTTAATTGAGCTATTGAGCAAGAAAGCTCGCTTTGCGGTAGGAGGAGGACTGGCTACGGGCATAGACTACTTAATCTACTTCACGCTCTTTGCCCGGGATGTAGCACCAGCATGGGCCCAAGTAGCAGCTTATTCAGTGGGGACAATCTTCAATTTTCTGTTTCAGAAATTCTTTGTTTTTGAGCAGAAGGGATCTACGCAAACCACTTTTTTATTGAGCATGCTGGTGTCAGTGGGTGGACTGGGAATTAGCACTGCCTTGATCTACGGGCTAAATCAGGTGCCGTTTTTCCACCAGTACCAATTACTGACTAAGCTGATTACAACCGGCATTGTTTTTTTCTACAATTTTTATTGCAAGCGTTATGTATTTGAAAGACGTTTCTTCTAAGACTTACCTGTTGCTTTTCTTACTAGCGGCCTGGGTGAGCAATTCGCTTACGGCACAAGAAAATCTAAGCCTGGAGCAAGCTATCGCTGCGGGGCTAAGCAACAACTTTCAAGTGCAGCTCTCACGCGCCGCAGTGGCTATTGCCGAAAACAATAACGACTGGTCCCTAGCTGGTCGCAACCCACAGGTAGATCTTACACTCAACGCCAACAACAACTATACTAGTACGGATAATCCAGCTAGTGTAGTAGTGGAAAGTTCAATTATCAGTAATGCGGTTGTTCCTGGAGTTCAGGCCAATTGGGTCTTGTATAACGGATCTCGCGTCACCCATACGAAGGACCAGTTCAATACGCAAGTGAACCTTAGTAATGAACAACTGCGGGTGCAAATTCAGAATACGGTACAAACCATTACCCAAGCCTACTACGGTGCCTTGGTACAGCGCGAACAACTAGTTGTACTGCAAGAGGTGCTTGATCTTTCACGTGATCGGATCCAATACCAGGAAACACGCAAAGAATTTGGCCAAGGTGGAACATTTGATCTTCTCCAGGCGCAAGACGCCTACCTGAACGACTCCACCAACTATCTGGTGCAGCTCAACGCCTACGAAAACGCTATGCGTAATCTGCAACTCAGCATGGGCATATCTACTCCCAAGGCTTACACGCTGACTGATCAACTGGAACAGGTAAGCGCCGCTTTCACGTTCAACCAATTGGAGCAGCAACTGATGCAAAACAATCCTGACCTCCAGGTCAGTAAAGTCAACATACAGCTCGCTGAGATTAATACACAACTACAGCGCATTGATGAGTTGCCACAAATAAGTTTATCTGCGGGTGGAAACTACACGATAAATGTGAGCACAGGTAGTCAAACCTTCAACTTTGGGGGTACGGAGAATGAGCAAGACCTACCGGGAATTGCTTCCCGTACCTTGCGTGGCTTTGTCAACCTCAATGCTAGCTACAACCTGTGGGATGGTGGTGCCCGCCGCCGGCGTATAGAAACCGCAGAGCTACAGGAGATACAATCGCAACTGCAGTATGCCAGTCAGGAGCAGAGCCTGCGCATCCAGTTGGCCAATACTTACGCGACTTACGAAAATCAGCAACGGCTGGTGGCCATCACCGGTGACTTGGTTGAGAATGCCCGGCGCAATCTGGAAATTGCCGAGGAAAGACTGCGTGGTGGTCTGATCAATTCTTTCGACTACCGCAGTATTCAGCTGGCTTACATCAACGCCACACAATCAAGACTAAACGCTTTGCTCAACCTCAAGAATACGGAAACCGATCTGCTACGCTTGACGGGAGGACTAGTACAGTAAGCCCATTACCCAATCTGAATTGGATCACCGTAGAAACGAGGTTCTTTACCAAAGAGTAGATCCAGCTGCATTTTGACCCGAGCTAAATACTCGCGAAACAGCACGGTGCGGCCATAAGCGGGATTAACACGTTGAGCGGTGTAGCCACTCATATTAATATCCTTTTGCTGACCAATATAAACGGCGCGAGCCAGATGAAAGGGCTGAGAAACACAAATCACCGCATCTTGCCCAAATACGGCCTTGGCTCGTACTACGGAGTCCAGCGTACGAAACCCAGCGTAGTCTAGATAAATGCGATCCTCCGGCACCCCCATGGCAATAAGGTCAGCCTGCATATCGGCGGGTTCGTTGTAATACTTGGTGCCGTTATCGCCGCTCAAGAGGAGATACTCCACTTTTCCAGCG
The DNA here is from genome assembly GCA_039816955.1 of Bacteroidota bacterium. Lineage (GTDB taxonomy): Bacteria > Bacteroidota > Bacteroidia > Chitinophagales > Saprospiraceae > Lewinella. The sequence goes on along the minus strand of JBCBWU010000013.1, from coordinate 38,380 downwards.
CTGTACAATTCATGAGCAGCCTCCAGGCGGTAGCGGTAAAAGAGGTTGGGCTGTCCATTAGTCAGCTCCCGGGAAGTACCTAAGACCAAGCCTACTTTTTGGGGAGGAATCGCCGCCAGGTCATTATATAGTTTAGTCCCCGTTTGGACCTCAACATGGCGATAATTGAGCACCACAGCTAGCGCTCCTAAACATGCAAATAATAAAGTGTAAAGCAAGCGCTTCTTAAGTTTTGACATGGTGTAAGGCAGATTGAGCATGGTGCTAAAGATAAGTGGAAAGTACGCACTGCTGGCTACTTAACGCTCCTTTTTACCGGCTTCCAGGAATACCAAATCAAGAGCCCAAGCAGTAGCATCGGTAGCGTCAAACTCAAAATAGTGGTAAAGCGTATAGGCCGATGCGCACCCCACAATTCAGGTGGCACACGCGAATGGCTCCAGGCAATGAAAGCATCGGCCATTGGCAGTTGGCCCAATAAGTAACGCTTCTTTTTGCGAAACGTCAATGCACCACCAAAGCCTTCCATACTATTCCGCAGACCAGCGTACAAAGCTGCATCCTTATACTGCGCCACCGTCCCCATCCCTACTACGGATGCAGACCCCCCAATATCCCAGATCACCGGTCCGGCATCGATATCACCAGCAGCTGATATACCATGTGCATATTCTCGTATTCCAGGTAGCCCCAGGCGTTCATCCACAAAATGCCTTTGGTAGCGTTTGTATTGGTCTTGCGCAAAGGTAGAGTCAATCAAAGGCCAAAAGGCCAGCATTAGGCTTTGGGAGGAACCCCGGGCATTCTCAACTGTAGCCCCTGTACTGAGGTCAACCTGATGGGGCAGCAAACCAAATTCATCCATTTTCTCCCGCATTTGTGCCAACCACCCTTTTCTAACTTCATCAAAACGAGCAGGAAACAGTTGATCATGCAAGCTCAAACTCGTCAGCGCCACTACATTATCGGCAGGCCAACACCCAAAATGATAAGAGAATAAGAAAGGCGTATGATGACGCTCAATACCGTGGGCAATCTGTGTGCAAGTAGTTTGAAAACGGGCCAATTGTACGGAATCCTGCGCTGGTTCCACTAGAATTCCCAAATATCTTCCACGGGTATAGTTGACCCAACCCTGGTAAAATACCCCATAGGGTAGAGTAGACATATCCGCCGGAAAAATTTCACGCGCCTCATCCGTTTCCAGCTGCGTAAGCGACCAACGCACTTCTTCAATAGCCTCCTGTCGTAGGTATTCATCCGTGGTGGATTCTACCAGGCCCACCCAGCTAAGCGCGTAAAGGGCGTGCGTGAAGACAAAGCCCTCTGGATAAAATTCCTGCATGGACTGGGCTGCATCTTTTTCGTGCATCTGAATCCGTAAATACTTTAGTTGATGATACAAATCAATATTATACCGCCCAGCAGCCTCAGTTTGAATACTAGGCTGGTACCATAATCGAATATTTAGTTGCAACAAATACAAGAATGGCAGGAATAATATCACCCCCAATAATCGCTTCATCATCAAGCTGCACATTTTTGCTACAATTTAGCGTACTTTTGGTATGCTTGGAAGGCTATAGAAATCACTTCCCGGCTTTTCCGTACTAATATTGAATTTAACCCCAATGCCCATACGCCTAATTGTGCACGGTGGGGCCTGGAACATTCCAGAAGACCAACAAGAAGCACATGTATTTGGTGTCAGAAAAGCGGTAGAGGCCGCCTGGCCACTACTGCAGGATGGCGCAAGTGCGCTAGACGTTGTAGAGGAAGCCGTAAAGCACCTGGAAGCAGACCCAACTTTTGATGCTGGCCGCGGTGCCTTTCTCAATAGCCAAGGTGAAATTGAACTCGATGCCATGATCATGGACGGGCGCAATCTGAACTTTGGCGCCGTAGCAGCTGTTCAAAATTTATTGCACCCCGTATCTGTAGCCCGTCGACTAATGGAGAGCAAAGAATTTCGTATGCTCGTTGGTCGCGGAGCACAGGACTTCGCCAAACGCGAAGGTTTTACACAGCTTGATCCCCAAGCGCTGTTAACAGAACGCGAATTGGCCTTCTACGACAAGATTCGCGAAGATGCTAGTTTTCAGTCTAAAGCCCCCTTCGGTCCGCTACCTGGCGATACCGTTGGTGCTGTCGCTATGGACATCCATGGGCAGCTGGCAGCTGCTACTTCTACTGGTGGCACACCACGCAAGTGGCCCGGCCGGGTCGGTGATTCTCCGATTCCCGGCGCCGGTGCTTACGCCGACAATGAGTGCGGGGCAGCTAGCACCACTGGCTGGGGAGAAAGTATCATAAAAATACTACTGGCAAAAACTGTGACCGATTTTGAGAATCAGGGTCACAATGCACATAAAGCAGCAGCAATGGGCATAGCGATACTTGCGAAAAAAGTCAGTGGCCTAGGTGGTGTCATCACTATCGACCGTCACGGAAATTACGGCTGGGCCCACAATACCCCCAAGATGGCCTTTGCCTATTGGGACACCGAAAGAGAAACTATTGAAGCAGCTATTTCTGTATAAGAATACTCCCCTATTGACCCAACATCCCAGTTTATTAACCGTGCACTAAGAAGCACTAAAACCAACTGACATCATGAGTGAATTTCAACAAGTTGTAAAAGAGGGGGCGGAAAGTATTGGGCGAAAGATCAAACGCTTTTTCCTAATCTTGCTTGGCGTTGTGCTGATCGGGGGGCTACTCTTCGTCTGGGTCGCTGGCTGGACCTTTAGCGAGGGTACCCGCGCTGGTGAACTTATCAAGATTTCCAAAAAGGGCGTGGTATTCAAAACCTACGAAGGCCAACTTAATCTTGGCGGATTTCAATCTGACAATGCGGGCATTGTGGGTAACATTTGGGAGTTTAGCACCACCAAAGGTGATATCTATTCCCGCCTACAAGAGCTAGAAGGAAAGAAGATCAAGCTGCACTACAAACAGCGTTACAAGCCCATGCCCTGGCAAGGAAAGACGGATTATTTCATCCACAAAGTTGAGCTGATAGAGTAAAGTCTACAAGATTTGCAGGGCTTCCATTACGCCTTCCGCTGCTCGTCGCCCACTGCGCATAGCTGCATCTAGTGAGCCGAAGAGCAGTTGGTCACCCGCTAGAAAAATTTGATCTGTAACCCGGCTCTGAGTCGGGTTCAGATCGTATGCCAAGTGATCCAGCTTAGGCAGAGCCTGCGGAATATCGTAACGCGCTACTGGTTCTAACTTCCAATCGGAACGCCCGGTGAGTTGGCGCAATTCAGCTGCAATTTGTTCCTCGGCATTGTTTGCTGTTGGTATATCTTTCAAGGTCACGGATACCAACTGCGTATTCGCGGGTGCGTAGCCGGCATCCAGCCCCGCCATTTCACAGAAGTTATTGACCGGGCTCTGCTGCTCATTTTCCACTAATCCAATAAGTCGGTTTGGTAGTACACTTCCGGTACTCCGATAGTACAAAGTGGTAGTAGCATGATAAGGATTGGCCGGACCAGCCAATTGCGGTAGTAAATACCGTGGATCAGTGGCAATAATGAGGGCATCAAAGGGAATGTCCTCCCCGCTTTGCGTACGCAGTCTTCCCTCCAAAATAGCTTCCGCCTTGGTATTAAAGCGAAAAGTCGTTTGCGATAGCTCTGCTTGTAATGTTTGGGGTATAGCCTCCATTCCACCCACTGGCACGGCAGCTTGCCCTTCGGCAAACATCTTAAATACAAAACGCAGCATTGGGGCAGGAGTCGACAGCTCGTTTTCTAAGAAGATACCTCCGAAGAAAGATTGGAAAAACGCCTTGATATAATCCGCGCTAAAGCCGTAGTCTTCCAAAAACTGTTTACTCGTCTGTTGTTGATCGCCAAACAGTTGTTCTGGCGAGATGGATTTCAACTCACGTTGCAGTTTCCAGGTCAGAAACTTATCCTTTAAGCTCGCTACCGGAGAAAAGAGCGCCGTTAGCAATTGTGCCGGTTCCCGGAGAGGATCAACGATGGGATAGCCTTTGCCAGAACGGAAGACTACTGCTCCGGGACGAAACGTACGCAAATTGAGTTGGCTATAACTGAGGTAGCGTTGTGCCTCGCGATAGGCCGTTAGCAATACTTGGAAACCGTGGTCACAGACGAGGCCATCTACGGTATCTGTCTTCACCCGTCCACCAGCTCGATCGGTAGCTTCTACAATAGTAGGTTGATAACCTGCTGCTTCTAAATGCTGGGCGGCAATCAAGCCGGACACACCGGCACCAACAATAACGATTCTAGCTGATGACATAGGTTGAATTCATGGCAGAACAGGCCTTAAAAATAGGCCCGCTGGAGTTGAAAAATGGAGCAATTCGTCAGGCTAAAAACAAGCCTGTTTTTTCTTTGTTTACAAAGGGCTGGTACTTAACTTTGTGCAAAACTTGGAAAGCATGACCTCTACAACAGAGAACGAAAGCACACGCATGGATTGGATCTGGTTCCTGGTATCCACAGTGATCATGATCCTCATGCTGATTTACCTTAATGAATGGTTCTGGTTGGCGCTACCCTTCTCCCTAACTTACTTGGTGAAGGCTCTACGGGTAATGTAAACCCACATCAGAAAAGATTATCTTAAGGCTGACAAAGCCGGCCAGGAATGGATTCTTGAATCTACCTGGCCGGCTTTGTTATTTTGTAGACTGGACGCGATGATCCCGATAGTTATCGGGAGCGCCCTTACATTTCTTGTAATTGGCGTCTATACTAGACTACCGTATGCGGCTTCGTCCAGAAACCAGTGGAGATCGCCACTCTTGGGTTGAATGTGCGCGGCAGGATAATGTACGGCATCCCCCTGGCGCCCCAGAATGCTAGCTACCTTTTCTTGCTTACTGGCTCCGGTCACCAAAAACGCAACGGTATTGGCGCGATTGATCACGTTGCCGGTGATACTCACTCGCTTCTGACCACTTTCCGGATGCGTGGCCACACCGCAGAACTCTTCCGCTTGTAGCAATTCCATTTGGTGCGGGAAAATTGAGGCCGTATGCCCATCGCCCCCCATCCCTAGAATTACGAGATCAAAGACCGGATAACCGTCCAGCTGAGCTTCGGTGTTATCACTAATCTCTGCACTATAGCGGACCGCCTCAGCAACCGGATCAGCTTCACCGATCACCCGGTGGATATTTCCTTCCGGAATGTCGATATGATTAAAGAACAAAGACTTGGTCATACCGTAATTGCTCTCCTCATGGTTCGGCGGTACGCAGCGTTCGTCACCCCAGAAAAAACGGACTTTTGACCAATCTACTGCGTTGCGGTGTTCACTCGCCCAGAGCTGAAACAAAAGCTTGGGCGTACTGCCACCAGAAAGCGCAACCGTAAAGTGCTCTTTCCCCGCCAGAGGTTCGAAAAAGAAGCGTGTAAAGTCGGCCGCGACTGCGGCCGGATCAGTACTTAGATGTAATTGGGTAGGCATGGGAACTTATTCACCAGCGTTATCCGCATCGTCTCCTGCTGCTTCCTCATCAGTGCCAGCCGCATCACTTTCACCATCCATGGGAATTAGGTTGATACGCTTTACTACTTCTGCGGTGATGTCATTTGCATCGTTGACCATAAGTACACCAGAACCGGGAGCTTTACTCAGGATATAATCGTAGTTAAACTCTGTTTGGATTTCTTCTAAAACCGCAATAAGGTTCTCTTGAAACTCAGCGTTAAGCGTTAATTGCTCAAACTGTAATTCCTGTCGCAAGCGTTCATTTTCTTGCATGATTGCCTGCTCGCGACCAGCAAGCCGCTCCTGCTCGACTCCCATCTGCTTAGGTGACATTTGTCCACTATTAGCGCGACGTTGGAAGTTTTGAAAATCACGCTGAAAAGCAGCTACACGCTCACCCTGAGACTTCTCAGCTGCTAGCATGCGGTCTTCTACTTCTTTGCTTTTTTCCTGTAGTGCTTCGTACTGGTTGGTAAGCGAATCAATGCGAACAAAAACAATTTTACCCGTAGTGCTAGCTGTAGCATCCTCACTACTTGCAGTGCTATCTGTTTGTGGCTGGCAGCTCAACAAAGTAGCCAAGACCATCGTACCTATCATGGATCCGAAAAGGCGAAAGTTCATATTCTTGAAAATTTTGCCGGCAAAGTTAGATAAATTTGGCAGAACTCTTGGCTTCACATAAGCTTGCCTTAGCGTACCTTTGGGCGCGCATTTCAACCGTACCAAGACGCTGGTAGGGTAAATCAAAGCTGTAAATCATGTCGGATCGCTGGTTGGTTATTGGTGCTTTTGCCGCCGTCTATTTCATCTGGGGATCCACCTATCTATTCAATTATTGGGCCATCGAAAGCATTCCCCCTTTCTTCATGTCGGGAACGCGTTTTCTCACGGCCGGCCTGCTGCTTTATATCTGGGGACAATTTCGGGGCGAACCCCTACCCAATTCTAAGCACTGGTGGAACTCCTTTTGGATTGGTAATCTCTTTCTGACCATCGGCACCGGAGCGGTCGTATGGGCATTGCAATACATTGATACCGGCATAGCGGCACTCATTGTAGCTACCGATCCACTCCTAATTATGATGCTGCTCTGGTGGCTGTTCCAACAGCGCCCACGCTGGCAGGGCTTAGTTGGAGCAGGAATTGGGATTATTGGCACCATTATCCTGGTAGGGCAGCCCAAATTCACCGACTCGCCAGAAGCTCGCTGGGGCTTAGTAGCCATTGCTGTAGCGTTAACGGCCTGGGCCTTTGCCAGCATCTATGTCTCGAGGATAGACCTACCGGAATCACGTCTACGTCGTTCCAGTTTACAAATGCTAGGGGGTGGAGCAGGACTATTGGCATTCAGTACGCTAACCGGCGAAGCCGCTACTTTTCGGTTTGATCAACTGACCAGCAGTTCTTTCTTTTCTTGGTGTTACCTGATCGTTTTTGGTTCCATTGTAGCTTTCTCTAGTTTCAACTACTTGTTGGCTCGGGTTTCCCCGGAAAAAGTGGCTACCTCTACCTATGTAAACCCAGTAGTAGCACTGTTGTTAGGCTGGGGATTCAATGGAGAACAGATCAGCAGTCAGTCACTCATAGCTGGCGTAGTCTTATTGACAGGTGTATTCTTTATCAATACAGGAAAGGGGCAGGCAGACGAAGCGGAGTGAATTAAAAACTTCACCGAAAACCAACGCTAACCTATTACAGACAATAATCCCGAACGATGTACCTGACACCACTCGGGACTATTTGAATTAAAACTTTATTCAAAGGCTATTTTAGATATCCTTCAGCTTTTGCTTGGTCGCTTCGATCAACTCTTCCTGTGCCTTGATCTCTGCGTTCTTATTTTCCTGGTCTTGCGCATTTTGCTCCAGACCTTCCTCTGCTCTGGCGATGGCTTCCTGCGCTTTTTCAATTTCGCGCTCCAAGCGGCTCTTATCGTTTTCCATTTTCTTCAGGTCTCCCTGGAGACCGCCCAGTGCTTTTTCCTGCGCTTTGATGTCTAGACGAATCTTCTCTTTTGCGGCTTCTAGCCCAAAACGTAGTAGCATTTTCTCAGCTTCTAGGTGGCGGTCACCATGCTCACGTGAACTGAGGTAAGCACCACCAAGATCGTACCATACAGACACCTCTGTACCACTGCCTCTTTCTTCAATAGAAGCGTACATATCAAAGGTATTACCCTGTCCAATGCCCGCTACATCCGCATCATCACTAAAGTATTCCTTGGTCTTACGATTATACTTACTACGCACGCCGTAGAAGTCCTTGGTGAAGTCCGCCCACAAGTTGCCTACTGTTTTCTGATCCAAATCTGGGATCTGAATAACGATGGCCTCGTATACCCCTTCACTCATTGTTTTGCGTTCGGTGCTGGTCTGAGCAGTCAAGGCTGTGCTAACTAATAAGAACAACATCAGACTGGCAGTAGAGAGAATAGTTTTCATCACTATTGGCTATTTATGATTATGGTTTGGTAGAATGTTTCGGCATTTAGACGCCGCTCAGTTGGCGGGTCACTGTTTGAGTAGAACAAGATAACTTCTTTTTTAGCGATCAGGCGAAGACCACTCAAGGTTAGGAACAATTTTTCGCGTGGATTAGGAGCCTGTAGAGCACAACTACCACACAGTTACAACTATCGCTCACACTCCGCTGTTGTAAATGCTGTAGTGCAGTATAAAAACCCCAATACGAGGAGTAGCTCGTCCACGCCCCGTTAATTTATTCACATAAGTACCGTTTGAAAATGGGGATTCGTCGTTTTATTTTTCCTGCTACTTTTTTGCTGTACATTTTCTCCTTGTGGTTTCTTACCCAACAAGCTCCCTACGAAGCCTTTCCTGCTGGTATTAGCCGCACCTTCGCCTACTGGGTATTCCAGATCAGCATCTTCTACATTCCTTTGACTATGGCGTATATGATGTTTTTCGGCCACCGCCGAAACGGACTTACCAGCTTGGTGATGGGAATGACCGTGGTCGTCTTCGCCACTCAACTTCTACTAAGTCTATTTTTTGTCTTGGGTAATATTGGAGGTTGGATTCAACAGCTCATGCTGGCCTGGGATGGATCATCCGGTCCCATAGAAAATCTCACCAGCACCCAGAGCTTTAAGCAATTTGCGTTGGCACTAACTGCGGTGCCTTTTGGCTATTTCATTTATGGAATCACCAAAGGAAAGTACCAGTACACTGTAGAACGGGTCGTATTGAAATACCCAGACCTTCCGCCAGCTTTTGAGGGCTTTCGTTTACTGCAAATCTCAGACATCCACTCCGGAAGTTTCGACAGTCTGGAAGGGGTTGCCAAAGGCACCCAACTCATTGCCGATCAGCAAGCCGACATGATTGTATTCACGGGTGACTTGGTCAACGGTAGAGCAGATGAAATCGAGCCTTTTATTCCCTTATTCCGAAAACTGGAAGCGCCTTACGGCAAATATGCCTGCACAGGTAACCACGACTATAGTTCTGGTGGAGCGTACGGCGACCGCGATGCCTGGCGTGCCAATGTGCAAGCGGTACAAGACAACTACGGTCGCTGTGGTTTTGATCTTCTGAAAAATCGTTCTGTAAGAATTGAAAAAGAGGGGCAGCATCTTCATCTGGTAGGAGTAGAAAATTGGGGCAAACCTCCCTTTCCTCAGTTTGGAGATTTAGAACAAGCCCTCGCCAACGTCCCTGCCAATGATTTCAAAATCCTCCTATCGCACGATCCTTCGCACTGGGATGAGGAGGTATTACCGCACCCTAAGCAGGTGCACTTAACCTTGTCGGGCCATACGCACGGTATGCAGTTTGGTATCAACTTCAAAGGTATTAAGTGGAGTCCGGTACAACTGGTATATCCGCGCTGGGCGGGCCTATATGAAGAAACTAAGCAATTTCTTTACGTGAACCGTGGCTTTGGCTGGCTGGCCTTCCCGGGCCGCATTGGTATGTACCCAGAAATTACGGTATTTGAACTGCAGCGCGGATAGCCTTTACGCTCGCCTCGTGCACGAGATCATGCCCACCGGGTAGTTGTTGACAGCTCACTTCAGGCACATTAGCAAAGTAGGCCTTAATACGCTCATTAGGCACAAAGCGATCTTGTGTCGCCAGTATAATCTGTGTCTGAACCGTATTCTGTTTCCAATAAGCTACCCGATCAGGGCGCGAGGTGCGTAGATGCACCAGAGAATTGTAAGTACGAAATAGCCGAAAACGTTTAGCCGGAGGGTACAGCTGTACCTCAGCATAGCGTCGATGAAAGTTACTCACTATTCTTAGACGAGACCCCAGGTTCACTAGCGCTTTTAGCCAAAATGGTCTGGCCAATGCTCCTTCAGCAATGGATTGCATCCAGCGTGGAATAACTCGGTCAAAACTACCAATACCCGCTGGTGCCAGAAAGATGTACTGATCCACTGATTGCCACAAATCCGGCGCGGTACAGAGCAGTATACGTGCGCCCAAACTGTGGCCAGCCAGCGTAAAACTTGTCACTTTCTGGTGTTCTGCAATAGCTTTTATCAGGGTTACAATTTGCTGAGGTGTAAACTGTCTTTCATCCCATTGGGCGTTACCATGAAAGGGCAAATCTGGTGCACAGATAGTGTATCGTTCCCCCAGCTGGGTGGCCCAGCTTTGGTAGACCGTCCCGTCATAGTCATATCCGTGAATGGCAATGAGCAGCCGCTCCCCTCGGCCGTACACGTGCACAGGGATCTGTTTACCTTCCTCAAGTTGTATCTTAAAGTCTGCTTTAGCTTGCTGGTCCGGTTGCGGACACATATGGGGTCGATTATTGTATTTAACGAACGCTCACGATCTTGGTGCAGTTCTACGAAAAACGAATGTAGGATGTTTTCTCGAAAAGCCACTGGAATATTCATCATCAGCATACTATTGATCGCACTTTGGAGCAACAGCTGTTCTGCGCCGAAAGTTAGCTCAAGCAGTCAGCCCGTCAGCCATACCATATGGGATAGTCTACTGCGCCAGTACGTAGATGAGTACGGTTTGGTAAATTATCAGGGGCTAGTGGCAGATAGCAATCAACTCCATACCTATCTAGAGCTACTCAAACAAAATGCCCCCAATACAAAGACCTGGTCTGAGGCCGAACAAATGGCTTATTGGATCAACGCCTACAATGCCTTCACGCTCGAATTAATCATCAATCATTATCCGGTAGCAGGCATTAAAGAAATCAAAAACGGCATCCCTTTCGTCAATACCGTTTGGGATATCAAGTTTATCAATATTGGTGGCGAAGAATTTGATCTAAATAATATTGAGCACGGCATCTTGCGCAAGGATTTTTCTGATCCTCGCGTACATTTTGCCCTGGTTTGCGCTAGCATGTCCTGCCCCAAACTCCAACGCTTTGCCTTTACGGCCGAACAACTAGACGAACAACTGGATCAGGCAGCAAAAGAATTTTTAAATGAGCCCTACCGGAATAGTATTCAGGGTAATCCTATCCAGCTTTCTAAAATCCTGAGCTGGTACTGGAGTGATTTCAAGGATAAGTATGATGATCGCTACGCTTTACTAGAGCAGTACTCCGCAACGAAAGTAGACCAGGAAATAGACATTGATTTCTTGGACTATGATTGGAGCTTGAATGAGCAGACGGAAGAAAAAGTGGCTTTATTGAAGGGGGAATGATCTTAAAACCACCTAAGGCACCGTAGGGCACCAAGGCTTGGCCATTGAAGGCATAGAAAAGTATGTAAGCAAGCTGTTACTTCAGTTATATGATCCTGTTTATCCCCGACGCGATGAATCGCCCCGCTACGACTCATTGATTTAACCAAACCCACTAATTCAACTAAATTCACTAACCCAACTAATCTCCAATCTTCCGAATCACCCGCGCCGGCACGCCGCCCACAACGGTATAAGCTGGCACATCCTTAGTCACCACCGCACCAGAGGCCACAACCGCACCCTGATGAATTGTTACTCCGCGGAGCACCACGCTGCGTGTACCAATCCAAACATCGTCTTTGATCACAACAGCTGCTTGTTGGCCAGGCTCCTCACGGTTGTGCAGATCATGATAGTCGCTGTCCATAATATGAGAGAAGGGGGCCAGGCGGCAATTATTACCAATCTCTACCCGAAAGGTAGCCGCCACAGTAGTACCGTTAAGACGACAATTGTTACCAATAACCAGGCTGGCCTCAGGACCTACGGCTAAGCGAGTACGAAAGACGTTGGACCATACGCGTACCACTTTGCCAATTTCCAGATAGCCCCGATTCTCAATTTCCGGATGGCCTTTGGTGAAAACCAGACCCCGGATCTTACTGGCGCGGCGCAGTCGCCAACGACTCCAGACGAAATTAGCCCCCAATCGGACAACTCGAAACAATAAACGCACGTAGAGGCCCACACGCGAGGAAGGACTGCTGCGGGTTGCCTGCAGTTTTTCGATTTCGCGTAGTAGAAGTTGTTGAAGGGGGCCTTTAGCCATAGGGCGCAAGTTAAGGACTCTCCTATTTTTTGCTTAGCTTTGTTGAGCTTATCCTGTTAATTACCGCATAGATTTTTTTGACTCTTATGACCTCGGACAGCAGCCTGACTGTGCTAACTGGACTGTGCCGTGTGTGTAAATCTTATTCGTATGCGCAAAAGCCTATCTTTTCTCGTATTTCTTCTTTTGGGAGCAGGTGTACTATCTGCCCAATACATCGTGCTTACCCCTCCCGGTGTTGGGGAGGACGAAGCCGCCACCTTAATTTTTGACGCCTCAGCGGGTAACGGCGAATTAGCTGGTGCCGATAAAGTCTACATGCACCACGGTGTAGTGACGGATGCTCCTGATGGTACCGCCTGGCAATACGTTATTGGCAACTGGGGCCAGGACGACGGTATTGGAGAAATGACACCTGTAGACGGTGAACCCAACAAGTGGCAAATTTCCTTTACGCCCACTATTCGAGAATACTTTAGTGTTCCCGGAGGAGAAAACGTTTTCCGTATTTCGGCGGTCTTCCGCAGTGCCGATGGTAGCACCAAAGGCACCATGGATCCCGGGAATTATGGTTGGGGTACCGTAGCGGCAAACCAAGATGTTTATATCAACCTTAATACAGAGAACTTTATAATTGTCAACTCTCCTACCAGCGAGAGCAGCTTTATATTCTCTGGCGAACCGATCCTGCTTTCGGCCACGGCTTCGAGTTCAGTAACGGAGATGAAGATTGAGTTGGACGCTGGCAGCGGCTACCAAGATGTAGCTAACGTGAGTTCTGGAACAGATATTCAGTACGCCTATTTCCCAACTGGAGATGGCACCATTAATATTCGCTACCGAGCAACGATCAACGGCGAAATGCTGGAGACTACCCGTACCCATAATTTCACCGTAATTGAGCCTTCCGAAGAGGCAGAACTACCCGCAGGAGTAATTGCCGGTATCAATTACCATGAGGATGACGATACTAAGGCCACCCTGGTGTTGGAAGCGCCCGGGAAGACTTTTATCTACGTAGCCGGAGACTTTAATGATTGGACCGCTACTAGCGATTACCAAATGAAGAAGACACCAGACGGTGAGTTCTTCTGGCTTGAGTTAACTGGTCTGACGCCACAAGAGGAATATGTATTTCAATACTGGATTGATGGCGAAATAAAAATTGGTGACCCCTACGCCGAAAAGGTAGCGGACCCCTGGAATGATCCTTTCATTGACGAGAGTACTTGTCCTGACCTTCCTCCGTACCCATATACCGAAAACGGCATTGCCACCGTGCTCCAAACGGGCCAAGAAGAATACGTTTGGGATACCTCTGAGGATAGTTGGGAGCGGCCAGACATTAACCATTTGATGATCTACGAGCTGCTCGTAAGAGACTTTTTGGCCACGCATTCTTATACCGATCTCATTGACACCCTTGCCTATATTAAAAATCTGGGGGTAGACGCTATTGAGCTCATGCCTTTCAATGAATTTGAAGGGAACGAAAGTTGGGGCTATAACCCTAATTACTTCTTTGCACCAGACAAGTATTACGGTACGGAGCAGCAGCTCAAAGACTTTATCACTGCCGCCCACCAGGAAGGCTTGGCTGTGATTATGGATATCGTAATGAACCACGCTTACGGTACCAACCCAATGGTACTGGCTTACTTCGACAGCGGCCGCCCCGCAGCCGACAACCCCTGGTTTAACCGCGAGTACGTAGGACCATTTCAATGGGGCTACGACTGGAACCACGAATCAGATTACACCAAGGCCTTTCTAGATCGCGTGAATGCCTTCTGGATTGAAGAATACCATATTGATGGCTACCGCTTTGACTTCACAAAAGGGTTCACCAACTACGCCCCCGGAGGCAACATTGATGGCTACGACCAAAGTCGCATTGATATCCTCAAGCGTATGGCGGACGAGATTTGGGCGGTAGACAACGAAGCCTACATCATCTTAGAACACTGGGGCCCCGCCGCCGAGGAGCAGCAACTAGCCAACCACGGCATGAAAATGTGGGCCAACCGTAGCTACGACTATGTGCCATTGGTAGTGGGCAACAATACCGGCAGTTTCCAGAGTATGGATCGCCAAAGCCATATCTCCTTCTTCAACAGTCACGATGAACGCCGTATTGCCGAACACGCCTTAACGGAGGGCTTATCCAATGGCAGCTATAACGTCAAAGATCCCGTGGTCATGTACGAGCGCGTAAAAATGGCGGCAGCTTTTGCCTTCCTGATTCCTGGACCTAAAATGATGTGGCAGTTTGATGAGCTGGGTTATGATATCGACATCAATTTCAACGGCCGCGTAGGCAATAAGCCACTGCCTTGGGGAGAAGGTGGCCTGGGCTACTACGAAGATCCACTACGCCAGTACATTTACGATGCTTACAGTGCTATCCTGCACTTGCGTAGGGATTTGGATCCGGCTCAGCTGGCGGATGCTACTACCAACCACAAGTTTAATGGCCTCACGCGCCGTTTAGTGTATGACCTAGCTGGAACCGACATGGTACTCATTGGCAACTTTGGCTTGACCGACGAGAATATCGATCCTGCCTTTACCGAAACTGGTACCTGGTACGACTATTTCTCCGGGGAGGAAGTTACCGTAACCGACGTGAATGCCATACAAACACTACGCCCAGGCGAATGGCACATTTATACCAGCAACCGGATGTCTGATGGCTTCCCTGGTGTGGTGGAAGTATATGACAACCCCGTCACTATTACACCTTCGCCATTTACGCAAACTACAGAAATCACCGTGCGCTTTGATGCCACCAAAGCTTTCCCTGATGGCACAGCTGGCCTGGTAGGAGCAGAGAAAGTCTACTTCCACTCCGGTGTAGTGCTAGAAGACCCTAACGGAACAGACTTAAGCAATGTAGTGGGTACCCTAATGGACGATGGTATAGGCCTGATGACGGAGGTAGAAGAAGACATTTGGGAAATCACGCTTACCCCCGCCGATTATTACGACCTAGGTGAAGACGAAGAGGCCTACAAGATGGGCATGTACTTCCGCGATGCAGACAATACAAACCGGGGCATGGGCTTCCGCAACGGCCTCATTTATTTCAATGTGGAATCTGATGATCCGTTTATCACCGTAGAGCCAGCAGCCTTCACTATTGATGATGAGATCACCATTACTTTCAATGCCCAACGCGGTAATCGCGAACTGGTGGGAACAGACAAGGTATATATGCACTCTAGCGTGGACCTCAGTAATACAGCAACCCCTTGGAATAGTGCTTGGGGCAATGTAGTAGGCAACTGGGGCCAAGACGATGGCGTAGGCCAGATGACACCGGTGCCAGGCTCACCCAACCAATGGCAGATCACCCTTACTCCACGCACCTATTATGGTTTGAACGACGGGGATGTAGCCTTCTGGCTGGCTGCCGTATTTCGCAATGCAAATGGTAGCGTGAAGGGAACGGGAACTCCCGGGCCAATTGAGAACGGCTTGATCCACACGAATCAAGACTTCTTTATTCGCAATCAGATCATCGTTAGCACTGACGATCAGCTCGGTGACCCATCAGGTATGCGCGTATATCCAAACCCTACCAATGGGCAGATCCGGATTCAGACACAAAATCTGGGTGGAGATTATCAGTTGGAATTGCTCAACCTCAACGGGCAAGTCATTCAGCAGCACAGCCTCCAGCTGAATGGTTTACCACGCGAGCAATACGACCTGGATGTGAGCGCTAATCCAGCCGGCGTTTATCT
The DNA here is from genome assembly GCA_039816955.1 of Bacteroidota bacterium. Classification (GTDB taxonomy): domain Bacteria; phylum Bacteroidota; class Bacteroidia; order Chitinophagales; family Saprospiraceae; genus Lewinella. The sequence continues at coordinate 22,691 of JBCBWU010000013.1, read as the reverse complement.
CGTGCGTCTAGTTGGTAAGGACAAGATACTTACCAGGCAGATTGTGAAGTGGTAGAAGTGAATTGAACCACCGAAGGTATAGTAGAGACGCATCGCAATGCGTCTTTTCGGCAAAACGGCAATGCGTTTCTACAAACGACACGTGTCTTGGGTGGTTTAAAACTAACGTGAGGTTGGGCTCAGACAATTGCGTAAAGTGTTGTTAGTCAAAGCCCACCTCCCGGTAGAGGGTAGAAAGTAGAGGGTATAAGGACGCCATATTGTCTTTCTACCTTCTACCTTCTTCTTTTTACAACGTGAGGTTTTGATAATCAGTAACTTAGTAAGTAATTCAACCCCCAACCTCACGTCAAAACTAGGTATTCAACCAGTAGGTCAACTTCGCTACAATGGCCCGATTCTTCACCCGCCAATCAAGTGAATTGTAGTTGTCTGTATATACCAAGAAGAAGTCTGAAACCGGTGCGAAACGCCACTGCAAACGCGCATTCACATTCACATTATCAATCTGGCTATTGTACTGGAAGAAAGTGGTCAGGAAAATGCTCTTGGTGAAGGTCAAATCAACACGCGGGCCAATCAAGAAAAGACCAGCACTGGCGTAGGGATCCGGAAGATCAATATAGCTATAGTTCGTAGTAAGCGCGATTTGACCCAGCGGCTGGTAGCGCCAAGTCAAGTTTGTCTCAACGCCGTAACGATAACCGTTGAAAAACTGCCCTACGGTAGGCTCCACCCGAAACGACAATTCCCGACGGCGATCCGATGAATACTCTGCGGAGAAACGGGTGTAATTATATCCTGCCTGTCCTGGTAGCGGAGTAGCATCAGTACGTGTAGGATCAAAATCTTCGAGGAGATAAACGTACTCATTCCCTACCGACAAGCGCAGGTTGCTGGTGTTGGTAAAGTTGAAGTTCCAGTTGAAGAAGACAACCCGGTCCGTACTTCCTTCTGCAGGTGTCCAAAGAAAACGACTACGCAGACTTGGTCCATGGCGATTAATGCCGCCTCTTTTGGGATAGAAGAACCATTCGGCACGAGGATTGATTTGCCAGTAATTACGACGAGGTACGAAACCTACTTCGGCATCAAATTCCTCGCCCACATAACGCTGCTCCATCCCGAAGGCAAAGTCTCTCACCCGATAATTAATCTGCGCACCATGCGAAAATGGGTTATTCCCCTGCGTTGGTGAGAAAGAATGATGGAAGTAAAACTTACCGTTCCAGCGGTTGTCCGCCGAGGCTAAGTTATAGTCCACACCTGCCACGCGATTGAACTGGCGATATACCTCAGTAGTGTCATTCGTCAAGTCAGCGAAGGTCTGTTTATTCACAAAGATGAAACCTACGTTGGAACGAGAGAACACCTTACGTTGTACCGCAGCAACCGTATAATTGTAGCTAGGCAGGCCATTCTCAGGGTTGTCATCCGTTTGCATATTCAGCAAGCCTACCCGCCAGTTATTATCCAATTTTCCGCTCAAGCGGGCTCCATAGTAGATAGGATTAGAGACGGCCGCTCCGGTACTGGTATCTTGCGTAACACCAATACGGCGAGAAAAGAAAGGATTGGCGCGGTTATCACCAAAGGTGCTAAAGAGGTCAGAGTTTTCAAGAAAAAACTGCCTACGTTCTGGAAAGAACACCTCAAAACGCCCCAGGTTAATTACCTGTCGGTCTACTTCAACCTGACTAAAATCAGGGTTAACGGTCAAGTCAAGGTTAAGACCGCTGGTAACCGCTATTTTGGCGTCACCACCAACATTGAAGTTGTTGTCTGCTGGAAGCCCTTCTTCAAAGTCACGCTGGGTTCCGGCAGTGATGTAAGGAATCAAGGAAATGCTCTTGCCTGGTGATTTTGGTGCTTCCTCCCATTGCATATTCCCCATGTAAGCCAGACTCATGATGATCTGGTTCTGAGGTATAGGTTGCCAGGTCGAGCGGGTATTGCTCTGCGTATCAAAGCGATAGCTATTGAAGTTCCACTCCGTCTGTCCTTCCGGAAAACGGATGGTACTAAATGGTATGGAGATTTCACACGACCAGTAATCTTCGAAGATGGCAGATTCGCCTTTCCATTTATTATCCCACTCCCCCAACCAATCCGAAGTGCTGTTACCACCGTTGGAGATGAGGGCTTCCCGCATAACACCATAAGGATTCATACCAAATACAAAGGCGTTGGTTCGGTCGCGGAAGGGGTCCAATAAAAAGGTAATATTATCACTACCGCCAGCCCGGTAGTCCCGCCGCAAGCTGGGTACTACGTAGTTTTGACCTGGCGCGTAGCACTTAGCTGCGATGTACAGGTTATCCTCATCGAAGGTCATGTAAATTTCCGTCTTCGCGTCGCATAAGACGGTATCGGTAGGGAAGTTCTCCCAGAAATTAGTGGCAGGAGAACCCGAGAACCAGGCGGCTTCGTCTATCCGGCCATCGATTGTAATTTTGTCTTGGGATTTTTTCAGGAAGACTCCTTCGCCCTCCACATCCGTGAATCCATAAGCCATTTGCCCATACATCAGCGCAGGTAAAGTAATGGCCACTATCACCAGTAGTTGCTTGAACATTATACAGACGTTTTCTTACTAGTCTACAGGCAATTAACTGCGCGTCAATTGCTGCGGTTCAAAAATACTGCTTATTAATAGTAAGGAAGGTGGTAGAAAGTGCAAGTGATGCAGTAGACCTGTGCAGTGAAGCAGTCAGCTAGGCGCACTATATTAATAGCAATCACTATTCGCCGCGCTCAATCACTTTCATGATGGTTCGGAAGGCCACGTATTTGTCTTTATAACGGTTGTGATGCTTGCGTTGCATGTTGGCCGCCTCTTTTTGCTGATAATCCTGATAGGAACTAAAATCATTCAGCAGATACTGGATACTATAGGTAAATCCATCACTCTCATCAGTCCCCATCAAGCGGGAAATCGTGTATTCCAGAAAGTAACCAGTTTTCATCATGGCCGGCAAATGAACGACCTTCATCCACGCCAACCAGTCCTTGTGAACATCATGTTCAACCTTAATCGTCACATTGTATAGAATCATACGCTTTTTTATTCCTCCAGACGGGTAATCTTGGCGCCCAAAGCTGCCAAACGCTCGTCAATTCGTTCGTATCCGCGGTCAATCTGGTGAATGTTCCGGATAACGCTGGTGCCATTCGCAGAAAGCGCCGCAATAAGCAATGCTACTCCGGCGCGGATATCCGGAGACGTCATCTCAATACCCCGCAACTGGAAACGACGGTTCAAGCCAATAACGGTTGCTCGGTGAGGGTCGCACAGGATAATTTGTGCCCCCATATCAATGAGCTTATCCACAAAGAACAGCCGGCTCTCAAACATCTTCTGGTGCACCAACAAACTACCTTTCGCCTGAGTTGCTACTACGAGTACAACACTCATCAAATCCGGTGTAAAACCAGGCCAGGGCGCATCGTAAATCGTAAGGATTGACCCATCAATGAAGCTCTGAATTTCGTATTCCTCCTGCGCTGGAACGTGTAAATCATCACCAACCACATCGATCTGAATACCCAAACGGCGGAAGACGTGCGGGATAATCCCCAATTGGTCCACCCGAGCATCTTTAATCGTAATTTCCGACTTTGTCATCGCCGCAAGGCCAATAAAGCTGCCAATTTCGATCATATCGGGTAGCAAGCGGTGCTCTGTTCCTCCCAAGGAATCTACTCCCTCAATATGCAGTCGGTTGGAGCCAATTCCACTGATCTTAGCGCCCATTTGCTGTAACATGCGACACAGTTGCTGCACGTAGGGCTCACAAGCAGCATTGTAAATGGTAGTTTCTCCTTCGGCCAAGACAGCAGCCATTACTACATTGGCCGTACCCGTAACTGAAATCTCCTCCATGTGCAGATAGCGACCCTGCAATCGTCCATCTGATTTGAAAGCATACAGGTTCTTTTCGGCATCGAAAGAAAAGTGTCCCCCTAATTGTTCCAGTCCTAGCAGGTGGGTATCTAAACGACGACGGCCAATTTTATCTCCTCCTGGCTTGGGTAGAGAAGCCCTACCATAGCGTGCTAACAGCGGACCGATAAGCATTACCGAACCACGAATTTTACTCGCATCGCGAATGTAATCCTGACTTAGAACATAGTCTACATTAACTTCCTTAGCCGTAAAGCGGTAGGTATTGGGAGACAATTGTTCTACTTCTACCCCTAGCCCGCGAATCAATTGGATGAGCATCGCCACATCACGAATAGCGGGAAGGTTAGTGAGTGTTACAGGCTGGTCGGTGAGCAGTACTGCACAGAGTACTTGCAGTGCTTCGTTTTTGGCGCCTTGTGGGACAATTTCTCCTTTCAAGCGATGGCCGCCTTCTACAACGAAAGTACCGGCTGATTGCATAGATTATTAGTGGTTTTATCTTAGGTGAAAAAGTGGAAAGCAGCGCGTGAACAAGTCACACACTGCTTTATATTTCATCTTGTCTATTAGTCAAAAATAAGCTTGCAAGATTTACTTCTTGTAATTGCGTCCGCGTCCACCGTTTTTGCGGCGACCACCACGGTTGCTGTAATTACCACCAGAGCGCTTACCGCCGCCACCGCCGCGACGACGATGGGAACTCTTGGTAACCAAGTTGTCAAGTGACTGCTCTTCAGGAATCACCAACAAACCTTTTGATAAAGCGCGCAAATCAGCTTTGATAATTTCATCGCTTACGTAGTGCTCACGGTTCCACGTCTTATAAGCCAGCTTCATGTAGGCGGCAATAGCGGCCACGAAACCATCCTTCTTAGGTCCTTCTTCCATGGCAATGGCTTTCTTGACCATTGTCTGGACATTGTGCCCGTAGTGACGGTACTTAGCTTCTGATTCCGGGTAAGGAACCTCATCTGGATGGAGGCGTCCGCTGGTATCTTCTGGCATTTCTATCCCTTCAGGGGGAGTGACTCGCAGTTCATTACCCGCAATACGGAACAGGTGACGCCAGAGCTTGCCCTGGTAACCTTCAATGTTCTTATTCTGAGGAACCATCTGCATCATCAGGCGAACGATCCGCTCAGCAAAACGCTGGCGCAGGTCATCGTCTTCAATGGTGAGGGCGTGGTTGACCAATAGTTGTACGTGACGGCCATATTCTGGGATCGTCAGGTTGGCTTTCGCCGAATTATAGGTCATGTTCCAATCAATCATATTTTTCTTTTCGCTTGTCGCTTTGACTATAAAAATTTGCTGGGGCCGTTACTAGATTACCGGCCTACTACTCAACCGTAACAGATTTGGCCAGGTTACGGGGTTGGTCCACATTGCAACCTCTCATCAAAGCGATATGATAGGATAACAACTGTAGTGGAATAACGGATAAGAGAGGTGTAAAGGGCTCTTCCGTATCCGGGATTTCGATCACATGGTCAGCCATTTTGCTGATGACTGTATCCCCTTCATTAACGATAGCGATTACAAAGCCTTTACGCGCCTTTACTTCTTGGATGTTGCTAACGATTTTATCGTATGCACTGCGGTTGGTGGTAATCACAATGACCGGCATGTTCTCATCAATGAGAGCAATTGGGCCATGCTTCATTTCCGCTGCCGGATAACCTTCGGCGTGGATGTAAGAGATTTCCTTTAATTTCAGTGCCCCCTCTAGGGCTACCGGGAAGTTATATCCACGCCCTAGATACAGAGCGTTGGAATGATCCTTAATTTCTGCTGCAATATAACGTATTTGCTCTTCCTTTTCCAGTACCTTCCGAATCTTCTGTGGAATGTTAGCTAATTCACTGACCAATTGACGGAAGTAAGATTTGGAGATTGTTCCCCGCTTGTGCGCCAAGCTGAGCGCCATCATCGTCAATAGACTCACTTGCCCGGTGAATGCCTTCGTAGAAGCTACTCCAATCTCGGGCCCAGCGTGGATATAAGAGCCCGCGTCCGTTAAGCGAGCAATCGAAGACCCAACGGAGTTGACAATACCGAAGAGCATGGCACCTTTTTGCTTAGCCATCTCCAAGGCAGCCAGGGTATCTGCGGTCTCACCAGACTGGGAAATAGCAATAACCAGGTCCTTTTCGGTGATGATGGGATTACGGTAACGCAATTCTGAGGCATATTCCACCTCTACTGGAATGCGCGCTAAATCTTCAAACAAATATTCTGCAATCAAGCCCGCGTGCCAAGATGTACCACAAGCAGCAATAATGAAGCGATCAGCTTGCAGTACGCGGTTAACGAACTCTTCTAATCCTCCCAAACGAATCCAGCCTTCCTCCGCGTTCAGACGCCCTCGCATACAATCCGCTACCGTCTGTGGCTGCTCGTGAATCTCTTTCAACATGAAGTGATCATAACCGCCTTTCTCCAAGGCTTCAATCTGCATATCCAACTCGTGGATGAAGGGCGTCTGCTCTTCGTTGCCGATGGTGCGTAGCTGCAAGCCGTTTTCGAGGCTAACCACCGCAATCTGCTCATCGTCAAGGTAAACTACACGCTTGGTATATTCTACGATAGGAGTAGCATCAGAGGCCAGGAAGAACTCATCCTTACCCAAGCCCACTACCAGCGGACTAGCTTTCCGAGCCGCAACAATTTTCTTCGGATCTTCTCGGTCAATGACCACGATAGCGTAAGCGCCAATAACGCGGGTCAAGGCAATGCGAACAGCCTCTTCCAGTGGTAAGTTATCTTCTACTTGTATCGCTTCAATCAGGTGGGTGAGCACCTCGGTATCGGTCTCACTTTTAAAAACGTGCCCTTCTTTTTCCAAAGCGGTTTTCAGCAGGGCATAATTTTCAATAATGCCATTATGCACCAGCGCAATGCGGCCGTTACCAGATTGGTGAGGGTGAGCATTGATGTGGTCTGGAGCGCCGTGGGTGGCCCAACGCGTATGGCCAATTCCCGTGCTACCACTCTGATTTTTCTCCGCAGCATATTCAACCAGTTCCTGTACTTTACCCTTACGCTTGTAAACATGGAGTCCTCCATTGAGTAAAGCTACACCAGCGCTGTCGTATCCACGGTACTCCAGGCGCTGGAGGCCCTTGATTAGCACTGGATAAGCTTCGCGAGGACCGAGATAGGCTACGATTCCACACATAATTTTCTGTTTTTTGGTCTTCTGGATCGGGTTCTAAGTTCCGATCAACAATTGTTAGTTATGGAAGCTATCTAAGTTTTTCTTAAGCTCAGTTCATAGGTCACTGATCTAGAAAACTCAGACTGCTTCACACGCGAAAAATGCCCTGAACACTTTCAAGACATTTTTCGTGTTGTACACTTTTGATCCGATCCGGTCATCATTTACGCAGCTATAACGCAAGTTTATTCCTTTCCTTGCCTACAGGTCCGTAAATGATAATTTTAACAATGGCGGGTTTTCCATTGCTCCCGGCCCCTTAAAGATAACCTGGCTGGCATTAGCAGCACGAGGTAGTATTTGCAGATACAAGGTCTGAGGTTCAGTACCGTTGATAATATACTGCGTGTGGATAGAAATGTTTAGGGTATAGAAACGACGGCCAGTATCCTCTTCGTCTATCGGCTGGCCACCGAAGTAAACATCTAAGTCGTTAGGCAAAACAGCCACGTCGTCAATAACCGCCAGGACTCCTTCATCCGTTTCTACAAAAGCGGCAATCTGGCCGGGCAAGAAGTTCCGTTGGATATCATAGCCAGCAGGTACCTCAACTGTAAGTTCAAGCTCGGCCTTATTAATTACTTTTTCGGATAGGTTCTGCAGTCCTGGCATTTCAAAAGCAATCCGCAGCCCCTGCAAGCCCTGTAGGAACATCAAGCTATCATTCGTTACGGGATCATCGATGAAATCACCAACAATGTAGCTATCATAATCGTGTTTATACTGGCTAATTCGGCGCCCAATACTTCCTACCTCAAAGTTATACGTTAGGGTATCTACTCCTTCCCGATAGTAGAAATAAATACCGGGCCAGCTGCGGTTCATCGTAAAGTTCATTAAACCTGGCGATACCCCTGTAGGTTTAACGTACAAACCCCGGAAGAATTCCAAGAATAAACTATCGCTGGAATAAGTCATCGTATCCTGCGCCAGAAATCGTTCCCCAAAGGAATCATCTAGGCGGATACGAACATGTGGTGCTCGCAGATCGACTGTATCAAGAGTAGAAAAGTCTATTTGCTCCTTAACGAAAATAGAGTCCTGAAAGTTAGGACGGAAGGTCGTTGAAGCAATCGGTACAGGGTTGACCTGAAAGTCTACATTCGAAAAGAAACTTAGTGTACCATTAATATCCTGTGGCTCCATGGACTCCGTTACCTCATACACCTCCACGCCAAAGTCACCAACCAATGATCCGTAGATACCAGAAGAGTCGATTGGTAAAACTAGCACGACCGAATCCAGAAAAGGAGTACGGCCACCATCGAGAAATTGAACCAGGTTGCCACCTAGGTCTCGTAGCAGTAGCGGCTCAAAATAGAGCCCCGCCTGGGTAATACCAAAATATGGACTTTCTGTGCGCCCGAAGAGAAATTGGGCAATGGCACCAACGCCAGGGGAAAAAGCTCTCACCGAATCAGCAATCTCGGTACGAGCAACTAGCTTCACTGTGTCTGTAAACCCTACTCTAGCGCGGTCCTCAGTTAATAAATCCGCCCCTACTTCAAGAGGGTCTGTACAATAAGTCAGCAGTAAAGAAAGTGCGCTGAAAACGACCAGCAAGCCGGTTCGGAAACTGTTTTTCATACAATAGTTGGGTACTTATCGCTCCGGTACCATCGGGTTACCGGAACGAAGACTAAAGGGGTTAAACTTTGGCATGGCCTTCCAGCGAAGCTCAAGTCATGCCAAAGCAGCCGCCAGTTTTAGCCTTCAACCTCTTCCGTCAAAAGTGATTGATAGAATTCAATTAGTTTGGAACGATATTCTTCAGCGTCAAAGTCCATGACTGGTTTGTCCAACTCAGCAAGTACCTTGGACGCTTCGTCCGACAGATTCTCAGAGCCGCTCACAATCGCGTCAGCGCTGCGGATTGCTCCAGCCTCAAGGGTAACTCCCTGGCCGTTCTGATAAGAATGCAGATCTTCTTCTTGCAGGTTGTTGATGGAAGCCTTAGCAGTAAAGCTATCGTTGAAGTGCTGAGCTAAGTTTTCTGACTCATAAGAAGAGTATACGATCTTCGCATTTTCAAACAGCGGCTCATTCTTGTAAGCTGTTTTCAAGTACAGCGGAATCAGACTGGTCATCCAACCGTGACAGTGCACGATATCGGGAGCCCAACCAAATTTCTTCACAGTTTCGAGCACACCTTTGCAGAAGAACACCATACGATCGGCATTATCTTCAAATGGCTGTTCGTCCTCATCGTGAAAGAGGAACTTACGCTTAAAAAAGTCTTCGTTATCGAGGAAGTATACCTGCATCCGGGCCTCAGGTAGAGAAGCCACTTTGATGATTAATGGATAGTCGTCATCATCGACGATAATATTCATACCTGACAAACGTACCACCTCGTGAAGACGGTGGCGGCGTTCGTTGATGGTGCCAAACCGAGGCATGAGTACCCGAATCTCCATGTTATTCTCTTGCACATAGGGGGCCATCTTACGAACGGTCTCAGAAATCTGTGAGAGGTTAGTGTAAGGCTCCATCTCTTGGGTAACGATCAGTACCTTCTTTTTGCTCATACGCCTACTATCTCTATTTTCGAAAATCAAACATCAATTTCAAAAGGGAAACTGAGAGGAGCACCTTTACTTTAAAAAATGCTTTCTCAATTCAAGCTGCAAAGATAGTAAAAATCAGGCATTTATCTCCGAAAACCCTAGCATTTTGGCGGATCGGAGGGGTGTAAAGGAGGAATTATTCTGCCAATACTTCTCAAATGACGGCCAAAGCTTCCTCCACCTGATATCAGGCAGGATTGGATTTACCCAGGAACGTGCTTTAGACAAACAAGTCTCTTCTCGAAAAACGTCTATATTTGCCTCCCTCTTTTGGGAAGAAAATTTACTTGGTAATGTATCTGTTCAAACGCGTCGATCAGTTGCGAGCCTTCCTTAACGGGGGCCGTACCAACAATCGCACGGTGGGCTTTGTCCCAACCATGGGTGCGCTACACCAGGGGCATTTATCTTTGGTGGAACGATCCTTAGCAGAAAATCAAGTTACGGTTGCCAGTATTTTTGTTAACCCTACTCAATTTAACGAGGCCAGTGACCTGGAAAAATACCCCCGGACACCCGGTAAAGACCTGGAAAAACTCGCAAAGGTTGGTTGTACGGTAGCTTTTTTACCCGAAGTCTCAGACATGTACCCTCCTGGTTTAGACACTAACCTAGAGCTTGATTTTGGTACACTCGATAAAACCATGGAAGGCAGCGAGCGCCCAGGGCATTTCAACGGTGTCGCCCAGGTTGTCAATCGCCTGCTAGAGATTGTTACACCAGAGTACCTCTACATGGGGCAGAAAGACTTTCAGCAGCAGCTGATTGTACGCGAAATGACACGCCTGCTCCAACTCAATACCCAGGTCGTAACGGTACCTACCGCCCGCGAGAATGATGGCTTGGCCATGAGTTCACGTAACGTACGCCTAACCACAGCGGCCCGTGCTCAAGCTCCTACACTGTACCAGACCTTGCAAGCGGCTAAAGAACGCCTGACCAAAGGCGAAAAGGTAGCCGATATTGAACATTGGGCCCTCTCTACGCTACAACAGGAGACCGAACTTCGCCCAGAGTACTTCTCCATCGTTGATGCTGACACCCTTCTAAGCCTAAATAGCGCCGCCTCCCTCCCCGAACGAATTGTAGCCTGCACCGCTGTCTGGGCAGGAGAGATACGCCTCATCGACAACCTCCTCCTCCAGGGTAAATTGTAACTTTTCCTTCCATTTTTCGTCTCAAAGACAAAGAGGCGAATAAAACTTTTCGTAATTTTGTTCTGTTTACTTGACAAAGTATCGCCTTTTTGAAAGGAAAATCAAAAAGAAAACAGAATAAACAAATATTATATTTCGCATAACTATGCTGATTCAACGCTTTAAATCCAAGATTCACCGCGCCGTAGTCACTGAGGCTAATCTCAACTACGTAGGAAGTATCACTATTGATGAGGATTTACTGGATGCCGCGAACTTACAAGAAGGAGAACGCGTGCAGATCGTGAATAACAACAATGGCGAGCGATTTGAAACCTATACCATCAAGGGAGAACGAGGCTCAGGTATGATTTGCCTTAATGGAGCAGCAGCACGACGGGTGCAGGTAGGAGATGTTGTCATTATCATCGCCTATGGCTGGATGACACCAGATGAAGCTAAAACCTACCAGCCAGATATTGTTTTCCCCGGTGAAGGAAATAAATTGGTGTAAGGTGTAGCCTGCACAGGATAGGAAGGTTAAACCTCCATGCAAAAGCAGAAAGATGGTCACGTCTTTCTGCTTTTGCTTTTTGTCCATACACCAAGCCACTGCACAAAGTAATCTCACTCTATATATAGCAGCGCGCTAAAACTGAGATCAATGAGAACCATATTCCTAATTGGGTTACTATTTGCGGTAGCACTTTTGTACGCGCAGCTTGTTGGTACTCAATGGCTATTAAACCTTACTCCAAGCAACTGGGATAAGCATTTGGTGGGAGATGAGTCAACACTTAACAGCTTGGATCTGATCAATTATCTCATCACTGAAAACTGGCCTAATTCAGCGCAACGGCCGACGATGGACGGAACGTTTAGCCATGATAAGGATGGCTATAAGATCAGAGGCTATCTCAAAGGTAAACAAGTAAGTATTTTCTCACAGTACAGAACTAATGATTACCAGCATTACCAGGCGCTTTATGGTACACTCACCCCTTGGAGAACGCCAACCGACAGCATCTTTTACTTCAGCAGTGATAGCACCCTATCTCTTTCGGCAGCTATCCGTATGCCAGAGCCCGACGAGGAGCCGGTACCCAGTAGCGCCGTTCCGCCTGTATATGACCCGTACCAAGACCTGTATGGCTTATTTTACTCCTGTGGAGACGTCTTACTTTTAGATGGAGCCGTAGTAAAAATGACATCCATAACTGATAGTACCGTCACTATTTTAGACACGATAAGGCTAGCTGATTACGAGCACAAAACAGATTCTATACAATTATTTCGTGAGGAAGGCGAACACATTTACGCAAAGGCTTCTATCTACCTCCTACGCCCACAAATTGAAAGGTGGCATAACAGGGCCTTTGCCGAACGAGCATGGCTGGAAGTAGACATTCCTCACCCAAATCATTTTCGGGAAGAAGATCTACACACTTTTCCACTCTCCGGGTTCACCCACCTTTACAGTAGCACCTGTGGTGGCAACTATAGCAACATACTTTTCGATGGCCGATCTGTTCTGATCCGTCATATCAGGATAGAAGTTAAGGAGCAGAAAGTTGAGGATTAAGGGTTGAAAGGCCTTAGTAACGCCCTCGTTTGATCCGATCTAGATCGCGTTTTTGGTCTTTTTGTTTAATGCTGTCTCGTTTGTCGTAGTTTTTCTTACCCTGCGCCAGTGCAATCTCTATTTTCGCAAAGCCGCGCTCACTGAGGTAGAGTTTGTACGGCACTATCGTGTAACCGCGTTCTTTGACTTTCTTATCGAGTTTTTTTAGCTCGTTGCGCTTTAGTAGTAGTTTACGGGTACGACGGGCCTCGTGGTTGAATTGGTTGCCAAAGGCGTAGGGCGCAATGAACATACTATGAATGAACAACTCTCCATTTTTAAACAAGCAATAGGCATCACGCAAGTTGACGTTCCCCTGCCGAATGGATTTAATCTCCGTTCCGGTCAATACAATCCCTGCTTCCACTACATCGATAAAGTGGAATTCGAACTTCGCTCGCCGATTGACGATTTCTATACCTGCTTTCTGTTTATTCTTTTCTGCCATTGATATACTATACTGCTGCTTTAGCTTCGCTAAGCATTAACACCTTTTTAGGTTTATAGTTCCATTACTCTTTAGGCGCCTCGTTTTTAAAACCACATAAGGCACATGAGAACACATAAGAGTGATATAAGAGAATGATGGATTCAACTAATTCAACTAACCAGAGCCGCAGGCTCAACCAAATTCACCTTTCCAAACCACCTTAGGCACCCAATAACACCTAAGAAAATTTGGAACCACATAAGGCATAGAAGGACATATAAGAACGATACATCCAACTAAGCTAACTAATTCAACTAACCAGGGCCGCCATAGGCGACCCAACCAAATTCACTAACACACAACCTTTACACCTCTACTCCTTCCCTTTCCGCATCGGCTCAACGCGTAACACACCAGTAGGACGACCGCTAGCGGCACTCTTGCCTTTCAGGTTATCGTTGAGAAACTCTGTCATCTTGGAGTACAAGTGCAGGCGGGTAGGCCCTCCGTAGATACCGTGATTTCTATTGGGATAAAAATAGGTATCAAACTGCTTATTGGCCATGATCAGCGCATTAGCCATCTCGGCAGTATGCTGGAAGTGGACATTATCGTCTCCCATCCCGTGCACCAGCAAGTAGCTTCCCTTGAGTTGATCAGCAAAGTAAACGGGTGAGTTATTACGATACCCATCTTCGTTCTCTGCTAGCGTGCGCATATAGCGTTCGGTATAGATGGTATCATACCATTTCCAGTTGGCAACGGGTGCTACCGCAATAGCGGCCTTAAACATATCTGGGCTCTTCAAAATACAAGAACTGGCCATGTATCCACCGTAGCTCCAACCAAAAATACCGATGCGCTTAGCGTCCACATAATTGAGACTGCCCAGGTACTTTGCTGCTTCGGTTTGGTCAATCGTTTCGTAGTTACCCAGTTGCTGGTAGGTCATTTTTTTAAACAACTCACCCCGGGCACCCGTACCACGGTTATCTACACTTACTACAATGTAGCCTTGCTGCGCCAGCATCTGATACCACCAGTAGTTTTGTCCGCCCCAGCTGTCACGAACCGTCTGGCTACCAGGGCCACCGTATACGTACATGAGCACAGGGTATACGCTGGTTTCGCTAAAGTTAGGTGGCTTGATCATGTAGCCGTTGAGGGTCACATCCTCAGAGGTAGTAAATTCAAAGAATTCTGCTTCCTGCACGCCATAGGCTGTTTGCAGGGACTGCAGCTGCGCATTATCCTCAATCAGGCGTACAGTGCTACCCTTTCGGTCCATAACTGTGTAAGTTGCTGGCTGATTGATCGAAGAATGAGTCAGTACAAAATAGTCGAACGTGCTGCTGAATTGGGCGTTATTAGTTCCGGCTTCCGCCGCAAGGGCGCTGGCCGTGGCAGCTTCATTCAGGGGCTGGGCGTAAATCTCCCGCTGCATGGGGTTTTGCTTTGCCGCCTGGTAATAAATCATACCATTTTCTTCGTCCAAGCCGTAGAAGCTAGTCACTTCCCATTCGCCATTGGTCAGCTGTTGTGCTAGAGAACCGTCCATATTGTAGAGGTACACATGATTCCAACCACTGGTTTCGCTCGTCCAAACAAACTGATCACTATCCTGTAGGAATTCGAGGTTATCGTGAATATCTACGTAGTATGGGCTCTCTTCTTGCAGGAGTACGCGACTATTGCCAGCAAAATCTACCAGGCGGAGCTCAAGTTTGCTCTGGTGGCGATTCATAAAGAACACACACAATTCGCCGGGTGTACGGGTCCATTTCACCCGCGGGAAGTACTCCCATTCAGCGCCAGTAGAAGCTACTTTACGCGTTTGGCCAGAAGCCAAATCGTAAATCTGAATACTTACCGTACTATTTTCTTCGCCCACTTTGGGGTATTTGAAAGTGACGTATTCCGGATACAAGTCATCGCGGTAGTTCGTCATCGTAAATTCCGAAACGGCTGCCTCATCAAAGCGGTAAAACGCTATTTGCTGACCATCAGGTGACCAGAAAAATCCGTGATCATCACCAAATTCTTCTTCGTAGACCCAGTCGGCGGCACCGTTGATGATTTTATTGATTTCGCCATCAGTAGTAATCGCCGTGCTTTCACCAGAGCCTAGATCCTGTACGTACAAGTTATTCTCGTATACAAAGGCTACTTTGTCACCTTGCGGATTCAGCGCCGCCAAGCGTACTCTTTTACCCTCTTCGAATACGCGCTGTACGCTATTATCAGCGCGGTTATAAATGAAAAACTCCGCGGCAAAAGAGTGACGGTAGATGGGGCGAGAATTATTACTGAGGATAATTCGGCTTTCGTCTTCGGTAAACTGATAGTTCTGAATGCCATCAACCTGATCCAATGCTGCTGCATCAACGAGTGTAGCTACCTGCTGGCCATTGCGCAGATCATACTGGACCACCTTATTGCGTTCCCGACGGGTATAGTGCTGACCGTCGTTCATGAAGTTGAACCCTGGCACCCGATTAGGGGTAAATGTATAATCCTGCCAGATATCCTCCAGTGTAATACTTTGCTGAGCTTGCAAAGCGCCAAAAACACTACCGGCAACTAGAAGAAGAACTATGCGCATTTTCATCATCTCAGTTTACTTTTTTGATAAACAACAGACTAAGGGATACGATATTTAATCGAAAGGAAATGAGGCAAAACCTCCTCACTTCCCGTAAAAACGGTCAAAAATAAGGAAAAGGGGTAGGCTTATTGTAAAATGACGGCCAATTCCCGCCGTAGCAGATCACTAAAGATGGCACCACGGTGACCAGAACCATTCAAGCGAACCAACCGACTTGCCTGCGGCCGCAGGCTCTGCAAATAGACAGAATGATCGTAAGGAATGAGTTCATCACGCGAACCATGAAAGAGGGTCACCGGCGCTTCCACCTCTGATAAACGTAGATCATTCCGCAAGGGATATTTCAAGAGAAAGGATGGAATGAAAGGAGCAAACATTTCTTTCATCGCCAACATAGATTGAAATGGAGCCACCAAACATAAATGGCGAGGCTGGTTTTCGCTGGCCAGGTAAGTAGCGGCACTGCTTCCTAATGAATACCCCAGAATCACAATCTGATCTTCACGATAGTGCTGGCGTAACCAATCATACACTTCCTGTGCATCAGAGAAAAGCTGCTGCTCGGAGTAAATTTCCCCGTCGCTTTTTCCGTAGCCGCGGTAGTCCGGCATGAGAATATCGTAACCCAAACCCGCCAAATTCTCAGCCTGGCGCAAACAACGACGATTGGAACCACGATTGCCGTGCCAGTACAGGACAACGCCCTGCGAACGGCGCGAACGTAACCACAGTGCGTGCAAATCAATACCGTCCGCAACAGGAATATACACCTCCTCACCCGCCCAGAACTCAAACGACTTGGGCAAGCTACTGGGTTGAAAAATCATCTTTTCCTGCTGCAAGTATACTGCTCCACACCCTATGACATACAGGAACAGCACCAGGTAAAAGAATCGCTTTAGCCACTTCATGTACTTGGAAACAATTGAATAAAAGGATGGTTGGCTAGGCGCCAAGGAGCACTCCTACCGCTGTTCGCACCTTATTCCGAAAGCTTTATTCCATCAATCACCGAAGAATCTACTACTTGATCCCATTGCATGGCGGGATCCAGTAGAAATTCAGGAAATTGGAATTCGAGAAATTGATTGTAGAGTTCGGCAGCTGGTGACAATTCGCCTTCATTACTGTGAAAGAAGGCTCGGTTTTCCTCTAAAGTAGAGAGGTGGACTTTATCCAGAGAGGACTGAAAATACACCCGCAGGCTATCAATAAGATCAGTCCGAATTTTTGAAGGAATAATGGCCGGCAAGGGTTCGATAATTGCTTCAATCAGTACGCCAAGGGCACCAATCTTATACAATTCATCTTGTGTAAACTTGGTCACCTCAGCAAACCACCCTTGGAAGAGCAGGCGCAACTCATCGCGATTGAGGTTGACAAACTCCTCCGTAGCAACTATTACATCGGTGATCAAATTGGGATAATCCCCGGTATGAGCAATCACCTTAGTTCCGGGCACCTCCGCCAAACAAGACTCTGCATACGGACTCCACAATACAATTGCATCTATAGATTCGTCGTGCTGAAAGGTCTTGCTGACAATATCAAGATCAACATTTTTCTGCGGCAGATGAACGATATCAAAGGTGTCCATACCTGCCTCGTTCATCACGTATTTCAAGAAGGTAAACGCTGGTGAATCGTAGGGATAAATCACTTTTTTCCCTTTGAGATCTTCCAAGCTTTCAATGCCATTACGCGCAATCACCGCGTCCGCTCCGTTGGACCAGCTTACTTGCGCAATCACCTTCGGTTTTTGGTCTTTGAGCTTGAAGAGTACGGACGGCAGGCGATCAAGCGTAGCCCAAATTAGGTCTGCTTCCCCGGAGGCCATCAGGTTGCAGGTTTCCTCTACATTGTCACTCAACTCGTAGCGTAGTGCACGCTTATATTGCTTAAACAAAGGTGTCTTGCGCGAACGCACAAAACCATTGTTGTACATAATGCCTCCGATAAACCCTACCCAGGTGGGAATAACGAAACGAATGCTACGCGCATTAATCTCTTTGATATACTGGTTGAGTGTTTCGGTTATCTCCCGGTAAATAGCATCTCGATTTTCCGGGTTTTGAATAATGCGGTCAAAGAATTTCAGCTTCTCAATATCAAAGGCGTCGTCATAATGGTCGCGCCACATGAAATCCTGTACGATCACCGGTAGCACATAACGGCCTTTACCGGAGCTTGCTGCATAATTGGATAGGAGAATCCGAGTTTCCTCGTCAAAGACATTTTCGATGGCAAAATCTGCGCTCAGTAACAGCAAGGTTATGTCGGCGCGGCTGAGTTCTTGCCGTATTTCTTGCTTCACAACAGCCCCTAGTTCCACATCTTTTACAGTCCAAATACGCACATTGGAGTGCATCTTGGAGAGTAAGCCCAGATGACGTTCTAGCTCTCCCCAATAGTTTTGATCGGCGTCAGCATAAAGAACAGCGACGTTTATATTTTTATTCCCTTTTTTCACAGTATCAGTTGGATAGTTTGGGTATTGCAAGGTGTATATCTCTCACAAGTCAATGTGTTTCACACGCATCAGCAAAACGCTTAAGATACGGGTTTCTGTTACGTTTATACGAAGTTGCCAGGGATTGTTACATTAGCCCTGCGTAAGCTATAACGTAAATAAGATGGGAATTAGCACAAGTCGATGGCCGATCGGCACCTTTATCAATATGGGGACCGTCACGATTGGCAGCTTGATTGGATTATACCTGCAAGGGGTATTTCCAGAAAATATTCAGGTAATCATCTTCCAGGCCATTGGTTTGGGTACATTGGTTTTAGGCATTATGATGGGCCTGAAGGTACCAGATGGATATCTACTCAATTTCATCTTCAGCCTGATCCTGGGAGCTATCCTAGGCGAAATAATGGGCGTACAAACGTTTCTTCAAGGCCTAGGCGATACTATCAAGTCTGCCCTAAATATCACCGAAGGTGCTTTTACCGAGGGACTAATCACCGCTTTCCTACTCTTCTGCATTGGCAGTATGACCTTCGTAGGTGCCATTGAAGAGGGCCTCGAGGGCAAACGAGACCTCCTGATGGTCAAATCTACCCTCGATGGCGTATCCTCGGTGGCCTTTGCCTCTACTTATGGCATTGGCGTGCTCTTCTCCATTCTTCCCATGCTTATATTTCAGGGAGGCATCACTTTATTGGCCCGCCAACTTCAGCAGTTCTTTACTCCCATTATGATCGCACAGCTGAGTAGTGTGGGTGGCGCTTTAATCATTGGAATAGGCATTAACATCCTTGGCTTAGGGGAAATCAATGTGGAGAATCTTCTACCCGCCCTGCTGGTGACGATTCCGTTGACTTGGCTTCAGCAGCGGTTTCAAGCCACCAAATAGGCAAGTAAGGTTCTGCCTCCTCTTGAGCTGTTGACGGTTGATTGAGGATTTGACAACCAATGGCACAATCCAAACAGCGGCGTTGATCACAATAGTACTGTTTCAGGTATAACAAAGCCTGGCTCTGAGCTGCCTGTCCTGCACTTAAGCCTAACATACCCCACTCGCGCAGAATATGATTCTTCTCTGCCGGCACCTCCTCAAGTAATTGCAGCGCTCGGTCCTGGTAACGATCCTCGTCTCTAGCTTTACCGTAAAAGAAGAGGAAAGGCGCGATGACATTAATGATCAACAAATGCACTCGGGCTTTACCCAGTGTCTTGGCATTTTTGGGACTTTCTTTATCAAAACGGTAATGTGTCTGCCAATAATTGGAAAGCTCCACCACAAAGGCGTTCTCAATCTCTTTCACATTCCTAGCCACCAGCATCTTACTGAACAACTGCCCGGTGCGGTGGTGCAAAGTAGCCCACTGGGCAATGCGGACGGTGGGAAAATTGGCCGGTCGCATGCGCATAAACTTCCAGTGATTAGCAGATATAGGATCGAGCTTAAACTTCGCGCGTAAGAAGCGATACTCTTGCTGCAGTTGTTGCGGGTAGGCATCTTGGAATTCATCTTCTAATAAGCCGGCCTGACCAAAAAGCAAAGCCTCTAACTGGAGGATATTGTTACGATGCCGGTGCAGCACTTTCAAGGGTGTTGCCTCAGCCAGCATCAGAAAAGCATCGGCATTAACCCGTAAACCAAGGCCCCAAGCCAAGCTCTGGTAAAAGGTCTCTTCCCAATCTTGCTGATTAGCCGCCAGGCGCTTTGCCAGTTGAGCCGTACGTTGTTCCAACCGCTCTACCAGCAAACGATCCAGCCACAGCTGACGTTTGATCTCTGGCACCTGATACAGTTGATTCTGGCAGGGAATCCATTGCTCACTGTGCAAAAGACGTAGGTATTGCCGGGCCAGCCCGGGATGGAGGTAAGGGCGAAGATTCAGGCAGGGGATACGTTCACCGTTTGTGTATTGTACCGATTCATCCTCGTCTAGCACTACGTGCAGGATAACGTTTTCGTAATTCGGATCTTGTTGGTGCTGGTGCGCATACCATTGAGAGCTACGCAGGTGCATCTCTACACTACCCGCCCACAAAGTGCCACCTATGCGGATACGAGCATTTAGAAAATCAGGACCAGCATGATTATTATGCTGACCTAAGTTGATGATTTCAATGGTTTCACCAGATGTCGTTAGTAAGTTTTGCTGACGGAAACGACGGAGCCGCCACACGAAGTGCAGGAAATCCTCTTTCATAAGACAAGCGCGTTTTATTAGAAAGATCCCCGCAAGAGAAAAATTACACGGAATTTCGGTGTCAATTTTTGAGACCGGCAACTAACTCACTGATTATGAGTCAATAAAATTTAACTATGCTCAATTTAGAAGAGGGATCTACGCTTCCGTTTCACGGTGTTGCCGCAGCAAAAACAGATCTTGATTGATAAGTAGCGCCAAATTAATGAAGAAAAAAGAGCCAATTTTATCCGTTTCAATCAAATCATTAATCAGGAGAAAAGCGGTAATGACAGTAGTAGATAACAAGACCGTCATTACGATATTTTGGCGAAGTGGGTAAGCCTCTAAGGCGTGGTATAAGTACTCGCCGCGTGAGAAAAACACAACTAGAAGCGTCAGAAAAATGAGTAGGCCCGGTACTCCCTGTTCCACCAGCGTCATAAAGAAATAACTGTGAATACCAGACTGTTCAGGATTATCACTTACGTAAGTTTGAAAGCTCGTAACCGCAAAGGGTTTATAGAAATTCACAAAATTACCCGGCCCCCAACCGAAGAAAGGACGCTCTGGTGCCATATGTCCAGCCGCTACCCAACGATACACCCGCTCCATGGTAGAAATATCTTCCATCTTGTAGGTAGCTTCGATCAGGTTATCAAAGCGTTCGTGCGAAATGGTGCGGTCATAATTGGGAGCGTATTCCAAGTAGGTATTGCCCTTAACCATGTGCACTACCCCAGCAATGAGCGCAATGCCCGACACAATAAGTGCGTAGCGCATAAGTCGCCAACGGATAATGTAATAGGTCCCTAAAGCGATAACTAGGGAAATATAGGCCGCCCTGGTGTAAGAGAAATAGATGGCTCCCAGCACAAAAACCAGCGCACCAACGAGTACCCACCAGGTCAATGACCAACGCTTATATCGCTCCAGCATCATTACCATAAAGGGATAAAACAAGGCCAGTGCCGCTGCATAATTCACATGATTTCGCTGAAATGGGTGCATAATGCTGTGGATGCCCTGGAACGAAAACCCGAGTAAGGCGTGCCGTAGCATAATCACAAACACCATGAAAATGAACGGCCAAAAGAAGATCCAAAAGAACTGGCGAAAATCTCGATCAGAGCGCAGTAGATAAGCACTCAAACCAAAGAAAGTAACTACGTACCACAGTTTAGCCAATAAGAACTTAACCGAAACAAAAATCAGGTCAGAGGTAATCGTAGTAGCCATCAGCCAAGCCAAATGTGCAATCAAGATGAGCGTAAGTGGATGACGCACAAGATCGAACGATAGGCTTTTCAGATTACGTAGCACAAACAACCCAAAAAGAGCCATCAACCCTACCATAATAGGTTCCGTAGGAAGATCGGTACCAAAACCTCCGGGAAGCTCCACCTCCGTGGAAATGGGTATACAAATGATGAGCAGCCAGAATAAAGGCTTGAAATTTACGATGGAGAGAAAGAGAACCAATAGAGCCACCGGCACAGCGGCAATGATATAATAGCCACTCGCCGCTGCGGAAAAAACCGATAGCAGGACGATAGCTACGAAAATAAGCACTGGCGTAGCGCCAGTGGGTAGCGTAGCAAATTGTTGACGGAGGGTGGCCAGCATAGATCCGGATTATTCTCCGCGATAAATCGCTTTCCAGTCGATATCGCCGTAGGCTTCGTGCAGTAGAATTCCCACTATCGTAAAGAAGAAAGTGATAAATACAGCAGCAAGCACAATTAGCGTTCGGAAAGGTCTGGATTTTACTACGGGTAGCATAGCCTCTTCCACTACAATCATAGCAGGAATTTCCGAATCATAAGTGGCTTTGTACTGCTTTAGCTTTTCCTTATCCTCACTCAAACTGGAATTAGCTTCCTGATACTGGCGTGTAAAAGTGAGCACTTGCGCCAGGCCTTCGCTGAATTTGTTCAGCTTATTGTTAAGCTGTAGCATTTCCTCTTCCAGTCCCGCTACTTTTACTTCGTACACCGTTACAGAGTCACGAATTCTCTTCTCGCGATAAGCGCCGAGTTTAGCTTGGGCACTGATTAAGTCCGTCTCGGTACTAGCGGCCAGTGCCGTTAGACTCTCCGACTGGGCCTCTGTATTGAAAATGCCATAGTAATCGCGTAGTGATTGCAGGGTATCACTTAGAACGGCTATTTGCTCGCTCTTGGAGTTGATATTGTTTTCGAAAGTAGCAATGGCCCTTTCCTGACCATCTTTAATCATAAGCTGAGTGAGCTCATCGATCTTATTACGCGTCGTACGTGTGATGGTGCGGGCAAATTCAGGATCCTTATCCTCAATGCTCAACTGAATGGCATCCCGTTTGGTCTTAGTCACATCGTACAAACCCATAAAATGGCGGCGCACGTAGTGTTTACCTTTAGGACTATCTGGATTAATATCGTAGTAGGCATAGAGATCGAAGGTATCTACCAGGAAGTCAATGAGCTCGTTTGACTCCGAGATCGTAAGCATCCGGTCAATATCATTCTCGTTACCGTAGAGCTGTGGTGCACTGGCCCCATCACCGAACAGTAATTCTGGCGTCG
>JBCBWU010000139.1:331-18990 GCA_039816955.1 Bacteroidota bacterium | reverse complement strand
ATGCACTCGGAAAGCCTCTTCGCCAGAACCTACAACGCATTGGGCTCACCAGCACCACAAAAGTTTAAATCAGTTCACTTTCTGACTTTTTCACCGTATGGTTTCGATATTAAGTAATTTTTTAGCTGCTCTGTCTTACTTCTATACTTAGTTGCTATCTGTACCGATAATCCGCCGCAGTTTTTCATTCCAAAATGCAAGAACTCCATCATCACCGCTGGTGATCAGCCTTTTTCCTTTAGGATGCCAATCTACTCCCCATAGCAACTGTGGACTGGGCTGCTCCTCTAATAATTCACCCTGGGGCGACCATAGGCGAATTGCCTCACTAGTGGAGGCCAGTAACGTACCATCGGGATTCCAACGCAGATTTCGGTACTCAGCGGTTCCACCCGCAAATCTTCGAAGACGGTTTCCCTTGGCATCCCAGAATTGGAGTAGCGGAGGATAGTTCTCAACGAAGTCGCCGTAGTCCCCTGTCACATAGAATTCTCCGCTGGGGTGCCAGGCTACACAAAGCATCAGGACCTCTACTTGTTCGTCCCGATCATTGACCTCAGGTAAGAAGGTATCATCTTCATAATCGTAATGACTGATATATTCACTGACCGTCAACACTTCATTGCGGAAGGGGTGCCAACTCAAGTCGATTACTGCTTTTTGTCCGGTGGTTACCTTGCGGAGGAGCTGGCCTTGCGTATCGAAAAAGCTAATATCGCCCTCGTAATCTCCGAACGCCAGGATTTCACCTGTGGAATTCCACCCCAGGCCTCGTCCTCCAACGGGCAGGATGCCAGGAAGGTACTGGAGTTCATCTGTTTCCAAATTAATCAGCACCACGCCATCTTCCGAGTTTTGTGTGGCCACCGCCAAAATGGCTGCTGTCGGATGCCATCTGAGCTTGGTTATGGTTTCCTTGATCGGATATTTCTTTACTACTTCAAAGCTCCTAGTCGATAGTATCCGAACGGTATCTATACTGCCACCAACAGCCACGTATTGGCCATCCGGGCTCCAGGCGGCATCCCAAAGGGTAATGGTTCTAGAGCTGGAAGGCAAAACAAAATCCATTTGTCGTTGGCAGGAAAAAAAGGCCAAGCAGGTCAATAAAGAAAAGAGTCGCATGATGCAATCGTTGATCTGGTAGCAAGGTAAGCGAATTGTCAGCTGCTACTCGTCAAGGACTTGTTAATTAGGAGATCAGGCCTTAAATGTTGATTTCAAGGGGATTACTCCTATCTTAGTATCACACGAACAGACGAACACACCAAACCTTATGGTCAATGTAGGTTGGGCTACATATTGGGAGGTAGAGTTTTACAGCTTCCACGGATCATTCATGCAGCAGATGAGTGAACAACTTTTATTGGAGGCCAACCAACTCAGTGGCATCAAGGATATTTCGCAATATGGTTTTCGCATTTTCTATGGAATGAACGGCGTCCAAAGCCAACAGCAGAAGCAGCACGGTATAACAACGGTACACTTGCTCCTCCCCAATTCCACAGTTTTGCCACTTAGCGTTTTCTGGAAAAGTAATGTAATAGTTCCGGAGCCTTTCTATCAGCAGGATTTATCCAAGATTAACATCCAGTTGCAATGGGACGATACCTTTCCCTCTACACTAGTTGCAGAATTGTGCGAGTCCATATGAATAAACCAAATTACTTCTGACTGGCCAGAAGAACCATCCGCATGATATTCCACGCCCGCCGGTGGCCATAGCGGTAGCCGTAAGCACTAGATTGTACACTCACTACTAAGTCCTCCTCTGGTATCACAAATAGGCGATTACCTCCATTTCCGGACGCGTAGAAGACAGGATAAGTCTTATTACCAATGGTGGCTTCATCTAAGTACCACATGTAGCCATAACTGCCATTATTCGGATCGTAAATTTGCTCTTTAGACAAGGCGGTGATATAGTCTTTGCTCAAAAGCCGTTCCTCTTGCCAGGTACCTTCGTTCAGTACCAATAGTCCTATTTTGGCAAAGTCCAGCGCACCGATATAGAGATTACCCATACCGCCGGTGCGGCCAGTAGCGTCGCTGAGCCAGTAGTATTCCTCAATGCCAAGCGGCCCAAACAAGTTCTTTTCTGCGAACGCTGCCAAGCTCATCCCGCTTGTTTCTTCAATGATAGCACCCGTCAGCAAAGCTGCAGCATCATTATAAACCCAACGTTCTCCACTAGTAAACTTCATTGGTAGATTCAGAACATAGCGCAGCCAATCTCCCCTAGCAATCCACTGCCCCGCATTGCCGGGCGATTCCCAGTCATCCGTATCCGCATCCATGCCGGTAGACATGGTAAGCAAGTGTTTGATTTTGATGTTGCGGTGCGCCTCAGTGGCCCGATAACTATATTTTTCCGGAGGAAAGAAGGAGTAAACGGATTCATCTACACTTTTACCAAGCCTTGATGAATGGCGATGCCCATCAGGACCGCTGTTATACTTTTACCGGCCGACCTAATATCGTGGATATTGCCACGCCAGAAGGTATTGTAGTATTCCTCTACCACCAGTTTCCCATCTTTGATGACTACTACTCCCCTAAGATCAGTGGAGGGTTCGGCATCCACCATCCATAAGGAAGCTTGAATCGCATCACCATCGAGCCCCACCGAAGCAGGGTCTACAGTTGGTAAGTCAGCTAACGGGGGGCGAAGTGGATCGCTATTATCGGTTTGAGCAAATAAGAACTGACTGAATAGTAGAATAGCAACAGAAAAGAGTGAAGAAATCTTCATGTGGGGTTGAGTTTAAAGGAGTGTTTGCGCACGGTAATTTATCCGCACCTTATCCTTTACGCAAAACCGCTTGGTAATATTTCATTCGATTAAAATCATTATTTGGATAATGCATTGATAAGACGTAAAACAACCAGAACAAAGTCATTATATTGAGGCTTTGAGGACAGCAATAAGACTAGTATGAAACTCCATTACCTTATCCTTTGCCTAAGTTTACTCCCATTAGGAATACAAGCCCAATCTAATGGCTCTACTGCCACCGATGCTGCGACCTATTTTGAAGCATTAAAGTGGCGCAATATCGGCCCCTTCCGCGGGGGACGTTCAGTTGCTGCTTGCGGTGTCATTGGTGACCCTGCCACCTATTATATGGGTACCACTGGTGGGGGACTCTGGAAAACAATTGATGCCGGGCAACGTTGGCAGAATATTTCTGATGGCTTTTTCAAAACGGGATCGGTGGGTGCCGTTGCGGTAGCAGATAGTGATCCCAGCACTGTTTACGTAGGTATGGGCGAACATGCTCCTCGTGGCGTCATGACGACCTACGGTGATGGGGTTTATAAATCTCTGGATGCCGGAAAAACCTGGCAGCACCTGGGCCTGGAACTGACGCGCCACATTGCCAATGTGCGCATTCACCCTACCAATCCCGATATCGTTTATGTTGCCGCGCAGGGAGCTTTGCACGGTCCTAGTGCGGAGCGCGGCGTCTATAAGAGCACCGATGGTGGTCAGAATTGGGAGAAGGTGCTTTACGTAAATGAAGATACGGGTTGTGCGCACTTGATCATGGATCCCAGCAATCCACGCATCCTCTACGCCGCCATGTGGGGACACCGCCGCCTACCCTGGCAAGTCATCAGTGGTGGCCCCGGTAGTGGCATTTATAAATCAGTGGACAGCGGTAAAACTTGGACCCGATTAGAGAAGGGCCTACCGCAAGAGTTGGGTAAAATGAGCCTGGCGGTAAGTGCCGCAAACTCGGAAAAAATCTACGCCCTTATCGAAAGTGATAGTGAAAAAGAACAAGGTGGATTGTTTGTATCCGGAAACGCGGGAGCTTCCTGGAGCCGTATCAGCAAAGACCACCGCCTGGTACAACGAGCGTGGTATTATACCGAGGTTTTTGCTGACCCTCAAAACGAAAACACCGTCTACGTACTCAATTCTCCGGTGCTCAAGTCAACCGACGGCGGAAAATCCTGGCAGCGTATGGGCCGCACTCACAGCGACCAGCACGATTTGTGGATCAATCCGCACAACTCCAATAATATGGTGGTGGCCAATGACGGTGGCGCCGGCATCAGCTTTGACGGAGGTGCGCACTGGTCTAGCCAGGACAATATGCCTACCGGGCAGTTCTACCGCCTGAACGTAGATAATCATGTTCCCTACCGCATTTACGCTGGGCAGCAAGACAATAGTTCGGTGCGTATTGCCAGCCGTAATTTGAGTGGCGGTGGTATAACGGAACGCGACTGGACTTACTCAGCAGGAGGAGAAAGTGCCTTCTTAGCCTTTGATCCGGATAATCCACGCTATGTATTGGGTGGTAGTTACCAAGGTACGCTGGAAGCGCTGGATAGCGAGACTGGCGAAGGGCGTCGCATCATGGCTTCGCCCGAACAGTATCTAGCCCGGGAGGCTAAAGACATGCGCTACCGCTTTAACTGGAACGCCCCAGTTATCTGGTCACAACACGAACCCAATACCTTCTACCACGCCGCCCAGGTGCTGCTCAAGACCCAGGACATGGGCAAGAGTTGGACGGAAGTCTCACCAGACCTTACACGCAACGAAAGAGAAAAACAAGGCAAAGGCGGTGCGCCCTACACCAACGAAGGAGCAGGTGGTGAAAATTACGGCACCATTAGCTACGTAATGGAATCGCCCCACGAGGCAGGAGTAATCTGGACCGGAAGTGACGATGGGCTGGTGCATCTAACGAAAAACAATGGTGAGAGCTGGAGTAATGTTACGCCTAAGGGCCTGGAAGAATGCCTGATCAATGCCATTGAGGTTTCTCCGCACGAGCCTGGCACCGCCTACCTTGCAACAACTCGCTATAAATTCAATGACTTTAGTCCTGGCTTTTACAAGACCACTAACTACGGACAAAGCTGGACCAAAATCAACCAGGGTATTCCAGAAGGTGCTTACAGTAGAGTGGTCCGAGAAGACCCGGTTCGTAAAGATCTATTAGTGGCGGGTACCGAGTTAGGCATTTATCTGTCCTTTGACGGTGGAAGCAATTGGGAGCCGTTCCAACTGAACCTCCCTAACACTCCCGTCACGGATCTACTACTCAAGCACGATGATATCATAGTGGCTACCCAAGGCCGGGCGTTTTGGATATTGGATGACTTGGAGTTGGTTCGCCAGTACGAAGGTCCTAAAAATGCTCTCCATCTTTACGAACCGCAAGACGCTATCCGTATTTCTGCCGGCAGCCCAATGAATGGAGATATCAGCAATTTCACCGGCATGAGTGGTAGTGGTGTAAACCCCGCCAGTGGCATGGTCATCTACTATGAGCTACCTGCTGATGTAGCGGGCAAGACACTAGAGTTACAAATAATGGATGGCTATGGTGGTATTCACCGGGTATTTAGCTCCCAAGCGGATACCACATTCGTGAGCTATGCTGGAGGTCCATCCTCAGAGCCGGTGCTTTCTTGTAAACCTGGACTTAATCGCTTTGTCTGGAATTTGCGCTATCGCACCTTAACTGGTGTACCTAAAGCTTATATTGAAGGCAGCTTCCGTGGCGCCCGTTTTACGCCTACTACCTCTGCCCCGTTAGCCATTAATCTTAAGCTTGGAGAGGAAGAAAAATATTACTACGGGGCCAGCATCCTCTCCCATCCCAAAATGGAATTCACCTACGAGGAATACGATGAGCAAGCGCGATTTATAGCTAGCGTAAGTAATCGAATAAATACGATGCACGAAAACGTGAATCAGCTTCAGGGTGTCTTGACCCAACTAAATAGAGCTAAGGGCCAACTGCGAGAATATCATAAAGAGGAGCGAGCGGCGTGCAATGTGCTTGCGCAAAAAATTCAGGCCTGGGATGCGCAAATCGTCCAGCGAAAATCCCAAGCCTACGATGATGTCATCAATTTTCCAAATGGTTTAAGTGCAGAGTATTTCTTCTTAAAAGGACAGGCCGACAGCCAGATACCCAACATCACCGAGCCTATGCGCGAGCGCTTGGAGGAGTTGGATGCATTGTGGGAACCCATTCAAAAGGAGTTTCAACAGATGTGGGATGAAGATATCCCCACATTGGAAAAGCAACTGCGGGATGCCGGGGTGGGGATATTGCGGTAGGATACAGAGCTCACCCAGTTCCAATTTTTGACACTGCGTGTATTTACCCTTGCTTCGCAAGTGATATGGGTTGATATTAATGGGCATTTTGTTCAAATAATATCGACGCGCTCATGTCTAAACCACACAACAATCGACGCCGGGTTGAAAATATTCGCATGCTCCACTGGGACTATGGCTGGAAAGGCCACTACTTTATAACGGTAAATACTAACGGTCGCATCCCATATTTTGGTGAGATCCGGGATGCTCAAATGCACCTGACTGATATTGGTGAAATTCTGGAACAGGAGTGGCTGGCTAGCCCAGGCTTAAGGCCAGATATGAATATTCAGCTGGGAGAATTTGTGATAATGCCCAACCATTTTCATGGTATCATTTCCATCGGGCGGAATAGGTATAATGCATTCGATGATATAGATAATGACAATTTGGACGTAAGGACGCATTGCAATGCGTCCCCACAGCAAGAAGAGTCCACACAGCAAGAAAGTTCCACACAGCAGGCCATGACCCGGCAAAACAAATTCGGCCCCCAATCCAAAAACCTGGCGGCCATTATCCGTGGATTAAAAGGCAGTGTTACCAAACAGGCCAGACAAATTAATCCTGACTTTGCTTGGCAGTCACGATTTCATGAACACGTAATTCGCAATCAGAAAGCATACGATAATATTAGCGAGTATATTCGTAATAATCCCATTGAATGGTGGAATAAGAAGGCCAATAGATTTAATAAATGAATTGGTATGCCCGCCTGTTAATAGTAGGCCATTTGCTACCGAAATATTATCTTGTATTAGCGTTTATCTGAATCGAAGGTAATACCACAAAACATACACCACCAATACAACATTACCGTAGCCATTTTTAGCTCTCTATACAACAAACAAAACATGCGCTTTCTACTCTTACTTGCCGCTTTGCTGGCTATTCATTCTTTGGAAGTATATGGCCAAGGGAAAAAACAAGTCAGTTGGAAAACTGTCGACGGTGAAATCCAGAATGGGTTTGTGACAATATTACCCAGGGTCCTGAAACATCAGGATGAGCTGCTCCTTTACCAATTCGTTGATGATGATCAAGGTCGACTGCGAACACAAGAAAATCTCGTCATTGACAATGATATTGAGTGGCTCTACAATCAGGGTGATACTGTCCTAGTACGCCACGTTCATAATGATCGAAGTGTCTTGATGCAGCTTCTGTACCAGGGAACCATCCAACTGTATCGGGTAGTTCAGCCTTTTCCGAATGATCAGTATTATTTAGTTCGGGATGGGAAATGGTACCGTATTGAAAACGCTAATCCGAAAGCAGCTGCCTATGGGGTGCTTCGACAGAATTGCGGTAGCTTGAAATTTCCCCGTAAAGTGAGAAGCGATTGGGATGCCTCAGAATTGGTCCGACAGTTAAACTCCTGCCTGGCAGCAAAAAAGCACTATCCACTAAGGCGTGTGGAGTACAGCCGCAATAGAATTGGTATTAGCTATGATCTGACGGCCGCAGAACACATTGATCAGGCGATCAATGGCAGTCTTGGACTAAAACGCTATTGTGGAAGCTGTAATCGGCTCATCATTGATCGTATCCAGCCCTACTATCAGCGGTATTTTGCCCTCCAGTACGAGCGGCAAGCCTTTCGCTACCGCCCTTCTTGGTCATACCAGCTGGGATTCTCCTTCCTGTCAGTAAATCAACAGCTATCCAGTACACTGTCCAGGTATCAGGGCCAAGTCCCCGTAGTAGAAGATGTGAGCATTCACGCCTTGTACTTCCGGCCAGGGGTAAGCTATAACACCTCCTTCCAGCGCCGGTTTCGATTCTTTATTGGAATAGGCGGGATCATTGGAGTTCCACTCTACGCCCGCCGCTCTATACAACTTACCGATCGCGATAATACCGTTCCGGAATTGCCCATCTCCGAGCTTTATCGTGAGATACTACGGATAGAACGGGGGATTTATGGGCATTGGGGATTCCAGTTTAAACTTTCGCCTCAATTTGACTTGGGAATTCGCCATCGTCTGGATGTTCAGATTCATCATTGGCGCTATTATGACACCCCGGGCATCCTCTACTCTACAATATTCCCCTACAGCACTATTCTGGCGACGGACTACCAAAGCCAGTTTCAGCTACGCTTTATGTACCGCTGGTAGTACTATCCAATATACCACATTTCCTCACCGCACTATCTATTGACCAAATGCGCAGCCTTGTTCTATTAGCAGCTTTAGCACTTATTAATATTTTGCCGCTACCTGGTCAAGAGCGCCTTAAGGTGCAATGGCAAACAATAGATGGCAAACTGGATACGGGCCACCTGAACATCTATCAGATTCGTTTGGCAGAAGATTTCCGCATTATAAAATTTCTCGGGCGTGGTAAAGATCTAGAAAAGGAGATCTTTCACCCAGGCGAGCAACTGCAATGGGCGGTTCATGGGCAGGACACCATCATTACAACTCATTTCCATTGGGGAAAAACCTACTATTGCAAGCAACTGTATACGGGAGAAGTCAAACTATACCAAGCCCTTAGTAAGCAAAATATCAGACTGTTTTTTCTGGTAAGAAATAATATCTGGTATCGCATCCAAAATGCTAATCCCCGGGAAGCCGCCTACAAAGCACTGCGACAAAACTGTCAAAAATTAAGGCTTCCAAAGCGACTTCGCGATCCGGTTGATGCGATAGAGCTATGCCGACAAATAAACGAGTGCTTAGGTGTAGATGAACATCGAGCTTACATCAAGCTGTGGGCGGCACGTCACGAGTTGGGGGTTAATGTGGACTTCTTGGCCAATTCCTCACAAAATAGTGCCCCCTTCAATAGCTACATTAACGGAACACAATGGGCTAAGTATGGCATCACTTCAAACCTCTCGACTAGACAGCGGGCGCTGAGTTTCTCTTATAATCGCCGACTTTTCCGCTACTACCCCAATCTAGTAGCCCAATTAAACGGATCATTCATCAGTTTCCGTACCGAAGGAGAATCTACTATCAGGATTTTCCCAAGTTTGTTTATTCCAGCTATTGAGAAATTAGGTTTTTCTGTCCTCTACCTTAACCCTGGTATTTTATTCCGAACTGGCTACCGCCGACAATTCCAGTTGGAGATCGGGGGAGGAGCATGCTTCGCCCTACCCTTATACACCTACCGGCGTATTGAGCAAAGCGATCCCGATCAAACAGTGCCAAGTGCCCCCACTGTACAAGAAAGTCGCAATTTGCTCAGCACTCGACCAGGCTACTATCTGACGGGGGGCTTCAACATTAATTTGGGACGGGGAATTGCTATGGGTTCACGTGTACGAAGCTACCGCTTTGAGCAACAAAGCCCATCTATTTTGAGTACCCCTTTGCTATATTCCAATCTGTTCCCCAGGGGGGCACTGGCCCCATTTGAATGGCTCGAATGGCAAATTCAACTACGGTATAGCTGGTAACATTTACGCCTCCTTCATAGAAAGTTGAATACGCTTACGCGCACGGTCAACCGAGATGACGCGTACTTGGACTTGCTGATTTAAGCTCACCACATCCGCCGGATTTTTGACGAAACGGTTGGCCAGCTGACTAATGTGTACCAAGCCGTTCTCCTTGATTCCGATATCGACGAAGGCACCAAAATTGGTCACATTAGTTACGATGCCGGGAAGTCGCATACCTTCCTGCACGTCATCGATCGTGTTGATATTAGCAAACTGGAAAGACTTGGCCTCTCCGCGGGGATCCAAGCCGGGCTTTGCCAGTTCAGACATGATATCTTTCAGGGTGGGCAAACCCACTTCTTCGTTGGTGTAGCGTCGCAATTCAATCTGCTTGCGCAAATCTCCACGCTGAATCAGGTCGGTAACCTGCACACCTAGGTCTTTGGCCATTTGTTCAACCAGCGTATAGCGCTCGGGGTGCACAGCGGTATTATCCAGCGGATTCTTACCGTCGCGGATACGTAGGAAGCCGGCGCATTGCTCAAAAGCCTTATCCCCCAGGCGCGCTACTTTTTTCAAAGTTTTTCGGCTCTGGAAAGGTCCGTTTTCACTGCGGTAGTCCACAATATTTTGTGCTAATACGGGACCCAGGCCCGAGACATAATTCAGCAAGTGTTTGCTGGCGGTATTCAGGTTAATGCCCACGGCATTTACACTACTTTCCACCGTTCGGTCCAGACTATCCTTTAACATACCCTGGTGTACATCGTGCTGGTACTGCCCTACCCCAATGCTTTTGGGGTCAATCTTCACTAGTTCCGCCAGTGGGTCCATCAGGCGGCGACCAATAGAAATAGCACCGCGCACGGTGAGGTCCAGTTCAGGAAATTCTTCACGCGCCGCCTCGGAGGCAGAATAGATCGAAGCGCCCGCTTCATTGACGGAAAAGATCTCCACTCGCCGGTCAAAATTGATGCCGCTGCAGAGACTCATCGTTTCCCGGCCGGCGGTACCGTTGCCTACGGCAATTGCCTCCAGCTCGTAGCGGTCTACCAGGTCCTCCACCAGGTAACGTGCCTCCCCGCTTTTGCTCTGCGGCGGGTGCGGATACATAGTCGTGTGGTACAGGAGATTGCCACTAGCATCCAAACAAACGACTTTGCAGCCGGTACGGAAACCCGGATCGATGCCCAAGGTAGCACGTTGCCCCAAGGGCGCGGCTAGTAGCAACTGGCGTAGATTGTTAGTGAAGACCTCGATAGCCTCCTTATCAGCACGCTCCTTCGCGATCTTGCGAAATTCTGTTTCAATACTCGGAGCTAGCAAACGTTGGTAACCGTCTTCCAAGGCTTCCTTGACCTGATCGGTGGCCTCGGTATATCCTTTCAGGTATTTGCGTTCTAAGTCTCCAAGGACGGCTTCGTCTTCCGGGGCAATGATAACGCGCAGCAAGCCTTCATCTTCCCCCCGACGCATGGCGAGTAAGCGGTGACTGGGACATTTTTTGAGCGGTTCGCTATAATCGAAGTAGTCCTGGTATTTGGCAGCTTCTTTTTCCTTGCCTCGTGCCAGCTTGCTGGTGATCATGGCGTCGCGTCGGAAGTGGCGGCGTACCGTATTACGAGCTTTTTCATCCTCGTTGATGAGTTCGGCGATGATGTCGCGGGCGCCTTGCAGGGCCTCGTCTACACTGGCCACTTCGTCGCTTAGGTATTGCTCGGCAGCGGCCCGAACGTCCATTCTGTTCTGTTCAAAGATAGCGAGGGCCAGTGGCTCCAGGCCTTTTGCTCTGGCTACTCCGGCGCGGGTCTTGCGTTTGCGTTTGTAAGGGAGGTAGAGATCCTCCAGTACATTGCTTTCGAAAGTCTCGCGGATACGTTTTTCCAATTCAGGCGTAAGCTTGCCTTGTTCCTGGATAGCGGCGAGTATCGTCTCTTTGCGTTTTTCCAGTTCCTCCAGTCGCTTGTGTTCGCGCTGGATTTCGGTCAGTTCCACCTCATCCAACTCACCGGTAGCCTCTTTGCGGTAGCGCGCAATGAAGGGAATCGTGGCGCCTTCTTGCAACATACGCAGGGCCGCAGCCACTCTCTTTTCTGCCAATCCGGTGCGATCGGCAATTCGCTTGATCATTTGAGATGTCATTCGCTCTCTTTTTTCGCGGGCGCAAAGTAAGGGAAATGGCGGTAAAAGTGAAAGTTAAAGTGGGGAGTGAAAGTGTCTTAGAATTGAGGGGAGAATTAGAATTAGCGTGAGAATTAGAATTAGAATAAAAGCAAAAGTGAGGGGGATCAGAACTAGCGTGAGAATTAGAATGAAAGTGATCCGACTACGCCAAGGCTTCGTCGGACGAGGCAAAGAAAATGTTAAAACTTGAGGAAGTGGTTAAAGGCGGGTTAAAGCTACGAGTATAGCATAAGCAAGTGCGATGGACGAGCTAATTTGTATGAAAACCCAATAAAATGCGACTCCTCTTACTATCCTTTTCTATTCTTTTTTGCAGTGCGTTGAGTGCACAAGACGAAATTGTACTGACATCCGGCGAAGCCATTATGGGACAAGTGCTGGAAGTAGGCGACGAAATCCGTTACCGGAAAGCCGAACTTCCTGACGGGCCCGTTTATGTGGTGCGGCGTGCTGAAATAGCCAAGATCACCTACGCGAACGGCCACGAAGAAGTATTTAATGATGCGGCCTTGGCCCAAGATTATCCTGCGGACGAAGGCTTACCACCGGATAACTCCTGGACCGTACAGGAAAATTATCTAGGTATACAGCACTATAACCGCTTTTACCAAGGCTTTCGCCTGATTAGTAGAGCAGAATTTGAAGACCGCCTGCGGACTGTACCTGGTGCGTACGAGGATTTCCGATCAGGGCGGAACCTACAAGTGGGTGGATTTCTTACTGCCAGTGGTGGCATGATGATCTCAGTGATCAGTATTCTGGCCAATAACGGCGGCAGTCCTACGGATCGAATTAATAGCCGATTAGCAGGAGGCTCAGGTAATAACCGAAATGGTTACGGTGGCTTTATTGCGGGAATTGGAGTCATGCTTGGTGGGATCATAATGGTTGGATCGGGCAACCGAAAAGTGGTGCGAGCGCTGGATGCTTACAATATTCAAGTAGGGCAGAATGTAGGACTACGGCCTTCCATTAACGCCAATGGTATAAGCTTAGCTTTACAATTCTAACACTATGCGGCGAGTTGGGATAAACTCGTTTATTCATCACTTGTCTCCTTGTAAAATTTGGGAAGTACCCATTTAAAACGAACCGCTAGTACTCGTACCAGCACTACCAAGCTACTCGTTAGAACGTAGATCCAGTCCGTCGGGAGGGCCGTTTTTTGCAAGAGCAAGAATAAGCCCCCTCCCAGCAGACTGATGGAGGCGTAGATTTCCTTGTGAAAGATGAGTGGCACCTCATTGGCAAGTATATCGCGGATCACCCCACCGAAGGCGGCACTGAGTGTACCTAAAAGGATACAGATAATGGGATGCAGGTCAGCCGCTACACCAATTTCCACACCGATAATGGTGAAGAGGCCCAGACCGATGGCGTCGAACAAGAACATCGTACGGCGCACGTACACCAGATAAGACCGAAAGATAGTGGCGATGAGCGTACCCGCCATAATGAGGTAGGCATAGTTGATATCCTGCATCCAGCCCACGGGCGTGCGGCCAATGAGCACGTCGCGTAAGCTACCCCCACCTACCGCAGTAACCGTAGCTAAAATGAGTACTCCAAAAGGATCAAAGCGGTGCCGCATGGCAGCCAGTGCACCAGAAATGGCAAAGACCAGTGTTCCCAGATAATCAAGTATAGCAAATAGGCTCATTGTACGGCGAGTAACGCTTTTGCACGCAAAGCTGCGGAAAATAGTCGTATTTTTCGACCATGGCAGACATTCGTACTAACACTTTCTGGAGCAATCTTCTACAGAAGATTGTCAAGATCATTCTCAAGAATATGGGGGTGCGTACCTCCAAGCCTACCCACAATCAGCACGTCGTTCCACACGAAGAAGGTTGGGCCGTTAAAGGTGCAGGTAACGAACGCTACACCGGTGTATACAAATATCAGCGCGATGCCATTGACCGAGCTAAGGAGATTGCTCGCAACTATGGTTCTACCGTCATTATCCACGGCGAAGACGGTAAGGTTCGCGATAGTATCAGTTATCGGGACAAGTAGATCTGCTTTCCTCGTAAATTCTTAATACGGTAGTTAGAATATAAGTCACGCGCAAGTAGTCATAATGCATCTACGTCGACAAAATGCTGAAAAGGAAGTCTATTATCCCATTCCTGCATCAGGAATAGATGGAATAATTTACGCTCTGATTTTTGGGCTATTTATCACCCTATTCTTATGGTTTTTTCAACCTTTTGGCATTAACAATCAGCAGTATTCATTTTTCGAATTATTGGTATTTGGTACTATATCTTTTGGTGTTTTTGCAATTGCTCATAGCCTCTTACCATTTATAAAACCGGATATTTACAAGGAGAGTAATTGGACCATTTACAGTCAGATTCTCTTTTACGTAATCATCTCGTTAGTGATTGCCA
Organism: Bacteroidota bacterium; assembly: GCA_039816955.1. GTDB lineage: Bacteria > Bacteroidota > Bacteroidia > Chitinophagales > Saprospiraceae > Lewinella. The sequence continues at coordinate 4,883 of JBCBWU010000139.1, read as the reverse complement.
CTTGCAATGGACTCTATATCAACTTCCGGAATCAGTTGGACTTTAGTTGGTCCAATTATTGGCTTATTATTACTCAAACCTTTGCAGTTGCAGTTCTTCCAATCACATTGTCTGTCTTGCTTTCGTACTACTTGAAATACAAGAAAATTGCTGAGCAGTCTGGCTTGATTAAAGGAAATATTGATCGTCTTGAAACCACCCAAGAACAGCAATACACCATACAGTCCAAGATCAAAAATGAAACATTCCTGATTGATGAAATGACTTTTCTATTCGCCAAATCAAGCGGAAACTATATTGAAGTATTTACGACGAATAGCTCGCCCAAGATTTTCCGCCTGGCGCTTTCAGATTTGGACGAGCAGTTGACTACTAACCATTTCATGATGAGATGCCACCGCTCTTATATTGTGAATACGAAGCACATCATTGATGTAACAGGAAATGCACAAGGGCTAAAATTATGGTTCAAAAATCAGGACACACAGGTTCCCGTTTCACGGAAATACCTGGATAAAGTGAAGGCTACTTTCGTAGGTTCGTAATTAGCATTCGTCCCGTCACTTTGGCGCTCATAACATAGGCTTGACAATCGTCCCATATTCTTGTCATTCACAACATCAGGCTTTACAGCACACTGGTAATCAAGTAGGTTACCAGCATGAAAAATAAAAACCTACTCCTTGGCTTCCTATTTATTGGTGCGATCTCTATGCTCATTATGAGCCTTCATTTTTTCGGTGGAGAAGACTCCGGCATATTAAGAAACAAAGTGGTAAAAGATGCTGCTTGGTACCGATTGTCATTTTTCACGCACATTAGCTTTGGCCTTATAGCAATTCTCACGGGTCCTTTTCAATTCATGAGCAAACTCCTTGAAAAGTGGCCAAAACTCCACAAACGTATTGGTTATGTGTATTGCTTAGCAGTAGTAGCAGCTAGCACTACCGGACTCGTAATTGCGCAATTTGCTATGGGAGGGACCGTAACCAAGATTGGTTTTTCGATCCTCTCCATTTTGTGGTTTGGCAGCCAGGTAGTCGCCTTAGGTAAAATTTTCTCAAAAGATGTAGCAGCTCATAAGAAGTGGATGACCATCAATTTCGCTTTGACCTTTTCATCGATTACCCAGCGTACAATATTGCTGTTCGCCTTTATTCCGTATTTTTCTTTTATGCCGATTTATCAACTATCATCCTGGTTGTCATGGATTTTCAATTTGACTCTTGTGCTTATTGTACTGGGAAAGAAAAAAGAGAATAAGGAAGCTGTTTTACACGCGAGGAGATGATCTAATTGAAGCGATCAAGAACAACACAGGTGGTTTTACCACCGTCCTGGATGGGGTAAAGGCCTATCTCATCATTAAAATATTACAAGCGTATTCCGGATACTCTTCAGATGCGAAAACGTACCGAAAACTGAAGCTATTTCCATCAGGAACAAAATCAAATTGTAATACAGTGGTATCAAATGAATTGTCAATAGCAGGATCACCAGGAGCATCATTCCTGATTCCTGCATTTAATAACTGACCTTTCGCAAACGAAAGGTCAGTTATTAGTTCTTTTGCCAATCGTTTTTCTATTGCTTAACCAAACGAATTACATCAGGCCCAGCACCATCTTCGCTGGTCATGCGGATAACGTAAACACCATTTGGATGATTGGTAAGATCGAAGCGGAGTTTGCCCGTTTGTTGACTAGCTTCTAAAGAGCTCGTGCTTATGACTCTACCCTGTAAATCAGTCAAGGTGAAAATCGCCTTAGCGGCCAATGGCTCGTAGCTAAGCATGAATTCACCCTGCGTAGGATTAGGGCCGGCAGCCAAAACATTGGTGTTTCCTTTTAATCCGGAATAGGGTGTCATGCCTACTTCGCCTGGTGTTGAACTACAGGTGGTGGTTGGATAGAAGGCAAAAGGTTTGCACGCAAAGTCATTACTATGATCAAGCTCGTTTTCTGTTTCAGTGTGTGCTATCCAACAGATTTCGTAGTCCCCTTCCGGAAGGTCTGCGTCAATGTCGACGTGAAAGCGGAAATACGTTTTACCGTTTGCATTGACATCATAGTAGTGAAACACCGCATTGGTTTCTGAATCTCTAAGCTGTATTTGTAAACTAGTTGCCGGTTGAATCAACAAAGTGGTCAATTGGATATTTGCTGCATCTCCGCAACCGTCATTACGCAGCCAACCACCTACTTCATGGGAATACGGCTGAGTATTATCATGCCCCGTCGCACATTCAATACCACCGTTTTTATTCCAGGTATGACGAAAATTGAGGTCTTCGGTGGCCGAATTGAAGAAAAGGTAATCTTCGTTGTTATCTCCGTTTATGTCCTGATAAGAGGAGTAAGCGATGAAGTACATGCCGTTGGTAGTACAAGCGTAATCTGGCATGGTAAAGGTTACGTTTACCGTTTTTTGCTGAGCATTATTGGTAAACTGAACATATTTAGAGGCCAACTGCTGATCTGAGGGGCTTTTACTACTGTCATCAGAAAGATAAATCCTAAAATTCACCCAGTTTCCCGATAGGTTAGAACCATAGACCTTTACCGGTAAGGTAACCGTGCCTCCAGGTTGTGTATCGTTGTTGAACCAGCCAGAAAGTGGGAGCACATCCGTGATGCGAAAATCTTGGTTTTGTGCCTTCAATCCAGTTGCAAGTAAAGTGATAATTAAAGCAAGAAATAATGGTTGGTGTATTCTATTCACGATAAAAATCTATTTAGTGAATTAAGGTTTGTCGATACAAAGGTATAGGGGCTTATAGCCAAACTGCTAGTAAATTAATTTCAAAAGGAAGGAAAATTTTGCATCAACAGACACACCTATAAACATCTAAAAAACAGACAATTACACAATTTAAAATCTTGCATTGATTCTATTTTCACATACGCACTAGTAAAATAGTAACCTTTTATTGAGCGCATAAAAAGGGTGCAACAGCATAAGCCTATGCTGTTTTTTCTGAATGTCGTTTTCATTTGCAGATGGTAAAACGAGGTAAACCCCCATCATATGGAGATGGGAGGGGTATATGTTATTTTGACAAGTCGAAAAAACGAAAAGTTAGAATGCTACAACTCTACTTTCCTTGTTGATATTGCTTGTAAAAAGACGTACCTCCTGCACTCTTCTAATAGAAATTAGGAAGGCGAAAAAATCAATAGACCGCGGTTTATTTGAATTACGGCAATCAAAAATAAATGTCTCTCTGTAAAGTAATCTAGCTGTGCCGAAGTTACAGTGATTCTTGATATCACAATACTTGCTTTTGAGAGAGAATATTATTGTATGCTCCAGAATCTTTACACACCTCATTACCACTAAGCCTGTTCTGGGCGTAAGCTATGATAAAAGGCTAGGCGCTATAGCTAAGTGACATCAAATCATAGTCACTTCACCAAAAGCGTGTCCCAATTTGATTGAATCCTAAATCTTGTATCTACAAATCGCACTGTGAATACTCCTTTATGTGCAAAATGGTAAAATGTGTTTAAGTCAATGGTATCAATTTGGGTTTCACCTGGTTCTAATATTACCTCCTTTGGCGTTGGATCAATTGGATCCATAAAAAAGTCATAATCCATACTGTTGTCAACTTCCACATTTTGGTTCATAGCGTCACGTACTTCAATGTGATTAAGTCTATCTGATTTATGACCGTATACAATTGTCTCTGACATGATAATCGTTGTCTGCCCATCATTCTTATAGGAAATCTTGGCTAGCGCCTCAGCTACGGTGGACTCCAAATTATTGTGTACGCTTATTTCATCATCAATAAGTTGGAATGATAAAGACACCACTTCTTTCTTTGGTGAATTCATGCCAAATCTTGCAGAATCTCCGCTCTGCTCAATACTCATCCAGAATATGACAAGAACACTGATGGTGGACAACAAATGATGTAGATTCATGATAATTCGCTAGAAATGACCAACTCGCCCAACGCTATTTCGGACATTCGCCAGGTGTATAATCCATTATCCCCATGCACTGTGCTTTGCAGGAATTTCCATAGGTAACATTATTACAACCACATACGGGTTGATATATTTCAATGCAAACACAATCATCTTTTGGGGTCTCCTTACAGTTCGTTTCTTCTTTTTGCAAGACTCCACAACTACTCAGAAGTGAAATTGTAAAAGCAAATAATGTGATCCCTTTCATCAACTTAATTTTTACTACTAGTTAGCGCTTTTTCTCAATTCAACAAGATCTTTTGTTAGAGAATGGAACTACATCAACTCCTCCAACGCATAAATCTGCGCCGACTGCCGCTCCCCTACCCTAGCGGGTATGATACGCATGAGGGTGTTGCGTAAACCTACAGCTAGGGTGTTTTGCCAGTGCCCCAAATTGCCGACGGTCCAGCTGGTTTTTACGATTTGGCTCACCTTGGTGCATATTCCGGTCGTATTGACCCCACCATTCCGATTTGGTCTGACCCCTCTATTCCGGAGCTTTGACCCCTTGAGATGTTAATAACATTCCGGGCGACTGACCCCACTTGATGTTAATAACGTTCCGGTTCATT
>JBCBWU010000139.1:0-321 GCA_039816955.1 Bacteroidota bacterium | reverse complement strand
CGCTTTCGGTAAGTGAACAGGAACTTCACCAGGCGTTGTATTCAAGTACAAGTAGACGTACTCAAAGCCGAGAGGATGTCTTCAATACCCAGTTGGATCATTGGGTCAAAGAACTTAAACGAGTAGGAGTTACGCGACAGTTATTGTGGCAAGAATACCGGCAAGCGTATCCTGAGGGCTATGGTTACAGCCAGTTTTGTGAGCGACTGCGCCGCTATATAGAACGCCGGGATTTAACGATGGTGCTGTCTCACCCACCGGCTCAGGCGATGTATCTGGACTTTGCCGGTAAGAGGCTGCAATGGGTTGATCGTACTACAG
>JBCBWU010000138.1:0-19015 GCA_039816955.1 Bacteroidota bacterium | reverse complement strand
CATGTTCCGGACCAGGAGAGGGTGGGCCCGCCGAAGGCGCTATGCCCCAAATAAACATCCCCCTCCCTCATCTACATCAACAACCATTAGTCTTCTCCCCCAACTCGTCCAATCTTATAAGTAGCTGATAACATCGCATACCGCCCCAATGTATTCGCACGACTTTCTTCAAAGTAGTTGAAAGCGTTCTGCCGCTGAATGCCGGTATTTTGATTCAACAGGTCAAAGACCGTTAGTTTGAGTAGTAAGCGATTGTTACTGAGCAGGCCTTTACTGATACTGGCTTGCCACAGCGCGAACTGGTCCGATTGCCCAAAGTTCTCGTTGGAAAAGCGTTGGTACTCAATCTCAGTTCCTAGTACCCAATCCTTAGGCAGGAACCAAGTAAATAAGCCAAACCAATCTTGTCGGTTATAATTTTGGTTGAAGTTGGCCTGTAGCTCGTATTTAGCTTGGCCATAGCTCCATCTTGCTCCGAGCTCCCAATCGATCATTTCCTTTTTACGATTGCCCAAACTTAGTGACCACTGCTGGTCCCAGCGATCTACCTGGTCCTCGGCATTATTCAGCAAGATTATACCACGACTGTAACCCACGTTTCCGCGTAGGCGGAGTGCAATATCTAATGGCTTAATGGGTGTACTAAAGGAAGCGAATAAGTTGTTTTGCCATTCGTAACTGGTATTCACCGGCTGGGTGAACTGGCGCAACAACGAGTCGATTTGCAAGCTGTTGACGATTCGATTGCTAATGTAACTGGATTGTAGATTGGCAAAGAAGTTGGTAAAACTAAACGCATCGATGATCGCTAAACCAGCCGTTAGATTGTGGCGGTATTCGGGTTCTAGATTTGGGTTGCCTTGATAGATATTCAGGGTATTGGAATTATCAACCAGGGTTTGCAGCTGGTCCAGGGCGGGCGCATTGACATTGGTAGTGTAGCGCAGGTCAAGATTCTTTGATCCGCTCATTTCGTATTCCCAACTGGCTTGGGGGAGCAAGTAGTAAAACTGCCGATCGAGCTGAGGTCTACTTTGATCGGCGATACTAGTCAAGGAGGCCCGCTGACCAATAAGTGACAGCCTGATTTGCGACTTGTTCCCATTGAACAGTAAGCCCGTTTCTAGTTCCTGCTGCACAAAGTCTCGTCCGAAATTACCACTAAGGAAATTATTGATTACTTCCTTACTGTCGGCCAGGTCAAAGAAATCCTTGTTCCGGTCTTCCTGTTCCAAGGTCAGCGTAAAGCGGTTTTGCCAGTACCAGTATTCATTAAGCGGTTCCGTATAGGAAACGCGTGCTCGCCAAAATTGCAGATCATCGATCCGGCTTTGACGTTGATTTAGGGAATCTATTAGCCAAAGGTCATTATCCCGAAAGCGGTTCTCGCTGTTTAGGATACGCTCCGCATTATCATCCTGTTTTTCCCACGAAAGTGAAGTAGAGAAAAGCCGCCCAGCTTTATCAAACTTGAGTAAGTACTGCAGGTTGGCACTACCGGACCATCTTTCTGGCTGATAGCTATTGAACAAATTACTCTCGTTTGTGCTAAGCCCGAGGTCACTGAAGTTAGCCAGTTCCTGCGTTCGTGAATTTTGACTTGTATTATAGCTGATGCTAGATTGTAAAAGAAGGCGTTGCTGTTCGCCCATATTGTGCTCTAGGTCAATATTGACGCGATGCCCATCCGAGCGCGTCTCATCTACTTCACGACCACTGGAGGAAAATGCACCATCGTTTAGGAAATTATCTCTAGTAAAGGATTGGCGGAGGTCCCGTTCCAGTCGACTGCCAAAATAGTTGGTGCTAAACTGCGTATTCTCACCAAAATCGTGGTTTAAATTCAGCCCCAGGGACTTAGAGGTATTTAGCCCGCCGCCGTTGCCAAAGTTGAGTGGAATGCCAATATCATCTTCGCTCAGGCTAATCCGGCCACCGCCTTGGGCAGCTAAGCGTTCAAAACCTCCGATGAAGTCGATATAGTCGAAAATAGAAAAGCCCGGCTCATTGAGATTATTCGCGCTTCCCAACAGTGACATCTGTGTTGTTCCGCTAAATCGATTAATACTCGCGCGGCCTTGATAGCGGCCATCTGTACCGTAGCCACCCGAAATTTCGCCAAACTGGCCACTCTTTTTATCCTCTTTCAAAACCAGGTTAATCGTTTTTTCTTCTTCACCGTCCTTGATCCCGGAGAACTCTTCGAGTTCGGAGGCTTGATCATAAACTTCTACCGCGTCGATAGCGTCGGCGGGCAGATTACGGGTAGCAACTTGAGCATTATTGCCAAAGAAAGGCTTCCCATCTACCAGTACATTTTCCACCTCTTCACCTTGTGCCCTGATACTACCGTCTCGTTCTACTTCAACTCCGGGTAGTTTGCGAAGTAGTTGTTCTACATTATCATCTGGCCTGGTGGCAAAGGCGCCCGCCTGGTATTGAATGGTGTCGCCTTTGATGAGTACCGGCACGTGTTCGCCCTTCACTACGACCTCCTTTAACATCTGGTTTTCTGGCGAAAGCCAAATCTCACCTAAGTCCAGATTCGATTGTCCTTCTTGTAAATCCAGGTCCTGCTGGAAGGTACCGTAACCAATGTAGGTCACCTGCAAAACGGCAGACTGAACCGGCACTCGGTTTAGATTAAACTGTCCTTTTTCATCGGAAATGGCAAAAGAAATAAGCGCTGAATCAAGTGGATTGAGAACTACCACAGTAGCACCAATTAATGGTTGTTTTTCCAGATCGAGTACACTGCCACGGACTTGAACCGTATTTTTCTGTGCTAGCATGTATCCGGAAAAAAGAAAGAGAGAGAGCACTAATAACAACAGTCGAGTGAAAGATTGCATCGTGGATCAATTGAGTCGTTGAGAAAAGAAAGTCGGGTGTGGTTTGTGGGTAAGTAGACGGTCTAGCGGCCTCTCCGTATTTCAATTCGTCTGCCGCTTCCAATATTCATTTCTTCCAGCTTTTCCTGTTGGATTCGCTCAAATTCCTCCTCACTCACCTTTTTCCCTTTTGATGGGGCTTGCATCAATTCGGGCTGCTCAATCTCAGCGACAACCTCCGTTGCTTTCAATGTAATATTGTCTCGTTCCAACTCTAGTATTAGTCCTGGCAACTCTCCGTAGGTAGCGGGCCCGACTGGTGCAGGAATTTGTGGGGTAAACCAGGCCACAGTTTGCAAGGTATCTGGCCCCGTAACGGCCTTCATACAAGTGTACCCCAGGATAGTACGCTGCTCATTAATTAGTCTCCAATCTCCCCCATCCAGTTCGTGTTGAATGCGGAAGGGACGACCAAAAATATTTCGCTGTTCGACCATAGACTTCTCCTCCAGATTGGTGTAAACGGCACTATTATCACTGGAGCGCATGATCTTAATTTGAAAAGCCGGCTCACCCTCAGCCTGTGGTGGAGGTGGCGGAGCTGGTTTTTCATCCACTGTATAGTGAGCGTGCTCGGGCGTAAAGCGGAGGATAAAATGATTGGTTTGACTACTGGGTAGTAGATGAGCGAATTGGCTGGTTTCTTCATTGGTTTCAATATTGAGTTCAATGGTCTCCTCGTAGTACACCATACCGGAAGTGGTCTGTGCTAAGAGGGAGGTGGTAAATAGTAAGGCCAATAAGCTGCTGAATAAGTTTGTGATCTTCATGGTTGCTGATTTTTTTACAAATCTATGAGCAGCCTGGCAGGAAGCAGGTTAAGCAACCTTAGTGTAAGGTTAATTAAGGTTAATCAGCTGGCGAGCTGGACTTGGAAACTGTATTTTTGGAGCATGAAACAGGAGCGTAGTACCTTATTGTTAATGTTGAGCAGCATGGTGGTCTTGACATCATTTCTGGCTTTTTGGCTTCGGGAAGGATATCTGGAAGCCGAGGCTGCGATGACCGAAAAGGGAAACCTCTTGTACCAGGAAGCCGTCCGCCAGGTACAGGATTCGGTGTATCATCAATTCATAAAAGTTTTTGTGCAACGCGCAGAACAGGGTAATACATTCAGTACGGACACTTTCCCTTCTGCTTTGACACGATTTAACCTTAACCTACGTACGGACCAAGAGGTGGATTCTACCACTAAGCCCACCTTCCCCGGGGAAGGAAAGAATAGGTATCGACAATTGAACCTGACGGTTTCCGCTGATACAGTTGCCGAGAAGGACACCTTAGTTTTCATCGAAAGATTTGAGCACTTGGAGAAAATTGACCTAAACGTGCGGGACACCAGTCTCCAAGCTGAGATTCGACAGTATTTTGATCAGAAACTGGTCGACAATCAACTTCCTAGTTCTTATACCGTCGCCCTTAACCCCGCCAAACAGGACACCAGTGATCTACGCTTCTTCCCCGGCGACTTCAATACCTTTCGCTCTGAGGAAGTCACCTTCACGGAAAAGGGTTCTTTCCTCTTGGGAAAGATATCCGGTCAGTTGTTGTTCAGTTTATTTTTGCTGGGCTTAACTGGCTTGGCTTTCTGGTCCTTGCGCCGTAGCACGCAGCGAGCACTCCAATACACCCAGCTCAAGAGTGACTTCATGAGCAATATGACACACGAACTCAAGACCCCCATTACCACTATCGGTCTGGCTTTGGAAGCTATACAGGGATTTATAAGCCAAAAGGATCAAGCAAAAACGGAAGAGTATCTCCAGATATCCCAGCACGAGTTGAGCCGCCTGAGTTTGCTAGTTGATAAAGTATTGAAGCTGACCCTTTTTGAAGAAAGCATTCCACAATTAAAAATGGCCCCTGCGGACCTACAGCATATAAGCCAGAAAGTAGTGGATGCTATGCGATTACAAATTGAAGAAAGAGGTGGCGCAATTGAGCTTGAGTGTAGCGGTACATCATTTGAGTTATCTGCCGATGCCGTGCACCTCTCTAATGTGCTTTTTAATTTGCTGGATAATAGCTTGAAGTACACCACGGGTGCACCAGAGATAAAACTCGCTCTGGAAGATCGTGAAGACTCCGTTTATGTCACGGTTTCCGATAAAGGAATTGGCATTCCAATAGCTTACCAAAAAAAGGTTTTTGACCGCTTCTTTAGAGTACCGAATACTGGTAATCGACACGATGTAAAAGGCTATGGTCTTGGCCTGAGTTACGTAGCTGACATTGTCCAACAACACAGTGGTCAGGTCCAATTACGGTCCAACGAACCACAGGGAAGCATTTTCCAAATCATCTTGCCCAAAGCCCATGAATAAACCTAGGATTTTGTACGTAGAGGATGAGGTATTCTTGGCTAAGATTGTCAAAGAAGGCCTGGAGAGCAGAGGTTATGATGTGCACCTCGTTACCGAAGGTGATGCGGTACTGGATGCTTTTCATGAATACCTACCTGACATTTGTGTTTTCGATGTGATGCTACCGCAAAAGGACGGTTTTGAGGTTGCAGAGCTGATTCGACAGGGAGATCGTCAAACACCCATTCTCTTTGTAACTGCGAAAACCGAAACAGCAGATGTGGTGAAAGGATTCAAGGCTGGTGGGAACGACTATATCCGTAAGCCGTTCAGTATGGAAGAGTTAGTGGTGCGCTTGGAAAATCTGCTCCAGCTTGTTCAACAAAACCCAGTGAAACCGTCTCCTAATGCTAATATTACCTTAGGGCAATTTACCTTTTCACCTGCCAAGCTGGAACTTGTTCATTCTACCGAGAAAACCATTCAGCTTTCTTACCGAGAAGTCCAAATACTGAACCTGCTCTGTGAGCATATCAACCAGGTGTTAGAGCGTAAGAAACTGCTCTTGGAAGTATGGGGGGATGATTCTTTTTTCAACTCTCGTAACCTTGATGTTTACATCCGTAAACTCCGCAGTTATTTGGCCGCGGATGAGCAAGTAAGCATTCTTACTTTGAAAGGTGTAGGCTATCGCTTTTGTGTTGAAGACTAGTTTTTGTTTGATCTATATTACTGCTGGGTGAAACCCGCAAGCTATTGCTCCTCTACGAGCCTTCCAGTATGTTAGGCATTATCTTATATTAGGGTTTGCTTTCAACCAACTATAAATCCCCGAAGAACTGTGCTCCCTATCAAACGCTCCAGTTATTACTTCAGTAATTACCTTTTCCTACTATTCTGCTGTTGCTTTTTAATCCCAAGTAGTGTAGTTGGGCAAGAGCATGCCCCCAATCGAATCCGGACGCAGCTACTGGAAAAGATCACGACTTCGGACATTTTTAACAAGGGCTTCACCGGTTTTGCCCTCTTTGATCCAGAGGAGCGTCAGTACATATGCACGCATCAGGCAGATAAGTACTTTACCCCTGCTTCCAATACCAAGATCTTAACGTTCATGGCTGCCCAGACCTTGCTGCGAAGCGAGTGGCCGGTCATTCATTACAATGCAGTGGGTGATACGCTCATGCTCTGGGGAACGGGTTATCCATTATTGCTGCACCCAGACTTTGTCGGTTTTGATACCCTTGGTCAATGGTTGGCCCAAAGACCAGAGAAAACCTGGCTGATTGCCAACGGTCATTTTTATGATAAGCGCTACGGTGAGGGTTGGTCATGGGATGATTACCCCTACGGCTACCAAATGGAAAAGGCCGCGCTACCGGTTTATGGCAACGCAGTCAACTTCTCTAAGCATGGTCATTTGGCTCCAATTGAAGTTCAGCCGGAATATTTTGAAGATCAATTCATCTATGAGAATCCGTACACCATTAGTCGCTATGAAGATCGGAATCTCTTCACCTTTGGTGATCGTGCATTAGCAGCAGAACAGCTGGACCGTTCCATCTCATTTCGCTACGAACTTCCTGTAGTGGCAAGTCTACTAAAGGACACCTTTCATCGAACCGTACAATTTACGTCTGACACCTTACCCCGTGTCCAGTGGCGCAAAACGCTATACGCACCGATCCCCGATACGGTCTTTCAACTCCTCCTGCACGACAGCGATAATTTTATAGCTGAACAACTGCTGCAAATGACCAGTGCTCAACGTTACGGTTACATTCATACCGGCCGCATTCTCCGCTTCTTAACGGACACCCTACTGGCCCGCACGCCACACCCTCTGGAGTGGGTGGATGGTTCTGGTCTTTCGCGCTATAATAAGATTACCCCGCAGAGTGTGGTAACCGTTTTGGATCAGCTACAGCAACAAATTCCTCAAGAGCGTCTCTTTCAACTTTTTCCAGCCGGCGGTATCTCTGGCACCATCCAAAGCTGGTATGAGGGAGAAAAGAAGCGCCCGTATGTATTCGCAAAAACAGGAACGCTACGGCATGTACATTGTCTCAGCGGCTACTTGGTCTCCTCTTCTGGTAAGACGTATATTTTTAGTTTCATGCACAATAATTATCCAGATAAGATCAGCGAACTGAAAGAGGAGATGCAGGTGGTTTTGGAGTGGTTGCGGGCGGAGTTGGAGTAGTAGCAAGGTCAACCAGGAACTAGGTAACAGACTGATAAATATTTCTTTCACCAATTCATAGTAGGTCTACTCTCCCTCCATCAACAACCAATCCGTAGCTCTGACATACGACCACTCCTCCTGCGCCAGATCCCGCTCTTTATCTACGTAGGGGTGGTAGGTTCCGTCGTTAAGTTTCACTTTGATGTGGGCATAGACGGCTACCTCATTACCCTGAGCCAACTCACGGTCTCGGAGGTGGTGGGCGTACTGTAGAATCATATCCGGATGGGTCCAGAGTTTACGCGCTTGCTTGGGTAAGAGTTCAGCTTGTGGTCGAATGCGTTGCTCCTCTCCAGTTTGGAGGTTCTTCACTATAAAATGGCCCCGCCCGCGCTTCGAGCGCAACATCATACGCCAGGCATAGCGGTGGCCTTCCTCTGTCCAGGCTACATCACCCGGGAATAGCCAATGCCGCAACGGTAAGAAACTATGGATTACGATGAGTAAGACAAAACTCAAACGCAGTACAGGCCGCGAGCTCGGACGCGCCTGCCAGAAGTTGAAACGGGTGGCGGGGGCTGTTGCTACTAGCGACTTCCATTGAGCTACCCAATTATCTACTCGCGACCAGCGCTGCTGTAGGTAGGCAACGAACTGCCGGGGCCAGCTCGGACCAAAATACAAGGCCGTGATGGCTACTGATAAGTAAGGGAAAATACCGATATTGAAAATCAAGTGATTCGTCAAATGGAAGAGGACCACAAAGATAAAAGCGGCTTTACGTGTTCTCTTCGCTAGTAAAAAAAAGACAACCGTTAAGTCAAGAAGTGCGCCACCCCAGGCCATTAGCCAGGCTACCCATTCTTGGGACACAATAGGGCCAATGAGGAATAGATCAGCTTTGGCCTTCATCCACAGTTTGAGTGGCATAGCATTGAATAGCCAGTCGGCATTCATTTTGGCAATGCCTCCAAAGAAGTATACCACTCCCATCAGGAAAGGTAGAATCACAAAGCTCCAGCGTGGAACTACCGGACTCCGGTCTTGCGGGCGTAGCCATACATCCACCGAAAATGCGCGCCAGGCGGGGAGCAATGCCATAACCCAACAGAGCCAGCAAAACAAATAGCCGTGGTTCAGGTAATGCGCTTTTTCCAAAAGAAAATAATAGGTAAAGCAGAGTGCAAAAAGCGGGGCCGTCCAGCGGTAACGCCAGCCGACAGCTACGGCTAGTGCCAAACCCATTCCAGCAATAAAGTAAAGACTCATGAATGGCTCCGGCAAAGAGGGCAACCATTCGAAGCCGTAGTAACGAAATTGGAAATTATCGGGGTTAAATGCGTCAACCCATAAATGATAGTAAGCAAAACCACCGAGCAAGTCCGCAAAACCCAGGATACCGAAAATGATACGGAAATAGACCAAACTGGCTATATCTACGGGTTGCCAAAGCCAGTTTTTCATGCCGTCTCGTTTTTACAGATGGCGCGGAGCTTGCGCAGCTGTTCCTCGTTGCCCAGTACAATGAAAGCTTCACCTGGCTGGAGTACCACATCAGGCTTAGGATTAACCTGGTAATTGCCACGTTGGTTGCGGTAGCCAATGATATTGGCCCCAGTCTGACCACGCAGTGCCATATCACTGATTTGACGCCCCTGAAACGCTTTGGGCAGATCGCCATAATGGAGCTCCTCAAATCCCATGTCTGAATGATACTCACTGGTAATGAAGGAGAAAAATTCTACTGCTCCTGGTTTATTAATGAGCATGGCCATGTAGAAGCCGCCAATATTTTCGGGCATTACCACATGGTTTGCACCCGCTTTGATCAGTTTGGCTTGGGAACGCTCTTCGATGGCCCGACTTACAATGGTAAGCTTAGGGCTCAGTTGCCGAGACGAAAGTACAATGAAGAGGTTTTCACTGTCCTCTCCCAGGGCTGCAATCAAACCCCGCGCCTGCTGAATGCCAGCCTCCATTAGCGTGTCATCATGCGTTGCATCCCCCGCGAGGTAGAGAATGTCCTTATCCATTTCCTGGATCAGCTGAATCTTCTCCGGATCATTTTCGATGATGACAAAAGGCGTTTGGTGTTCTAGCAAATTATTAGCAATCTCTTTGCCGTATTTCCCAAAACCACAGAGGATAACGTGTTGCTCTAGTTTTTGAATACGTGAGGTGATTTGGTTGATGTGCATGATCTTGAAAATTTCTCCCTCGACAATGAAATAACTCAGAACGGCTAAGAAGTAGGCGAAGACGCCAAAGTTGATAAAGATGAGAATAGTAGTAAAGATGCGGCCCGTATCGCTCAAAGCGTGGACCTCAGAAAAACCAACGGTTGCTATCGTAATCACAACCATGTAGAAGGCGTCGAGTCCACTGAAGCCCTCTAAGTACATGTACCCCAGCGAGCCCAATAATACTTCACTCGCCAACAGTACAATCGCTAAGCGCAGGCTCAGAAAATTGGCGGGCAGACGATAAAAATTTAAAAAACGGTTTGCTGGCATGGGGTCACGATCGTTCTGCTGCCAAAAATACTTGCTTTTATCGAATCACAACCAGCAAGCTCGTCCCGATCAGTACACCATCCTGACTTACACTTAAAGAATAAGTCCCCGGCACTAAATCATAATCCTGAAATTGAAAAGTATATTCCTGAGCTTGACCAATAAAGGTAGACCATTCGCGAACCATCTGTCCTGTAATATCGTACAGGGCTAAATCGAAGGTTCCTGGCTGCTGCGCTTGCCAGAAAACACTAAATTGACAACAGCTAGGATTTGGGAAGACCGTTACGGTTTGCTCAGGCGGTAGCTTATAGGGACCGATTGATTCCGTAGTGCTATGAAAGACACTTAAGCTGTTCGTACTAGAAAACCAGGTACGCCCCCGATGATCGTGGAGGATATTGGTGACGCCGTTGCCTACCAAACCCGAATTCTCAGCGTTTACGTAGGTCCATTCCTGACCATCATAATGCAAAGCTCCGTTATAGCTCAAGGCGGCCCAAAGTTCAGGATATGTGCCACTAACGATCTTATGGATATAGGGTGTAGCTATTTCCCACGGGAGTGATTGGGCTATCCAACTATTACTCTTTCGGTGCCATATGCCATAAAAGCTGCCAGCAACCCACATTTCGCCTTGCTCGTCGATGGTAATACCGGTGATAGGAGCATCACCAATACCCATTTCAGCAGCCGTAGTATGCTCAAATTGAAATCCATCGTAGTACAG
This sequence comes from Bacteroidota bacterium, assembly GCA_039816955.1. Classification (GTDB taxonomy): domain Bacteria; phylum Bacteroidota; class Bacteroidia; order Chitinophagales; family Saprospiraceae; genus Lewinella. The sequence goes on along the minus strand of JBCBWU010000138.1, from coordinate 8,393 downwards.
GAGACCATTATCGGTACCAATCCACATGCCCCCTTTTGGATCTTCGTACAAACAATTGAAGACATTAATATCGCCATTGAAGTCGGAAGCCTTAAAACGAAACCATTGCCCTTCGCTACGCACCGAGAATAAGGAGGTAAACTCTTGCAATACCCACAAGTTTCCACCCTGATCGTTGATCAAATCACTTACCGGGTTGGCCAGATTGGCCACTACTGCTTGTTCGAGTGTATCCCAGCTGGTACCATTCCATTCTCTAAGGTCGGTCTCAGGAAATCCGAAAAAAGCAAAACTGGTATTGCCCACAATCGGCCGCTCGTGCTCATTAAAGGCAATACTGAACGTTTTCGGAACGCTGAAGCTCACGGAATCAACGGGTAAGTTATGCCAGCGGCCACCCATAAGGTAGGACACCTGATTGAAACCACCAATCCAGAGCTTGCCCTGTGGATCAAGACTAAGGCCTTCTATTTCCCCCATCGGTAACCAGGAAACCGTGGGCCAAACACGAGCTGGGTTTTGCTCATTCGTATTCCAATACTGTAGGCGGTTGAGGGCATCCAAATACCACAGTTGACCGTCTGAGTCATGGTAGGTCCAGCGCGCCGGAATAGATGCATAGGTAAATTCTCCGGTTATTTCATTGGTCTGCCAAGTTGTTCCCTCCAGGTGTTTTATCTCAAAGAGCCGTTGCTGGGTACTCACAATTATGCCATTGTCCAAGGTAGCAACGATGTCTCCACCCGCTGGAAGCTCTGTTCCAATACCATCTACCAGGTAGAGCATTTCTGTGCTGTTATCCCAGACGTACAACCCCAGCTGTGTTAAGAGCCAAGCATTATTGCTGCCGTCTACTTCGAGGTCATAGGGGGAATGGGTATCTAGTTCAAAACTGAAGATCAGCTCCGAATCATTATTGAAGCAAAGCAAGTTGGGGTAGGCTGCTAACCAAAAATGCCCCTGCTGATCCATTGCGGTTAGATGGACAAAGTTGTTGTCAAGAAATTGGTCGTAAGGTAAATAGTGGGCCGTACCATCGGCATCTACCCGATAAACCCTTTGGGAAGAGGCCACCAACAGCTGTCCCTGCAAATCAACGCCCACAATGCGATTGAGGATTTCGTTGCTGGAAACATGGAGTGCTTGCCGTTCCCAGCTGCCTTCGTTGTAGAAAAGCAAGTGATTGTCTGGCTCAAGCAAAACAAAACGATCTCCCGGTAAATCAAGAATAGCATATATGTCTGTTGTTAGTGCGCTGTTACGAGCATAAAGCAGCTCTTCGGTACCATTCGCCACATTAATCTTTAATAGCGAGTTTGAGCCGGCCAGCCAGTATGCCCCCTCGGCCTCCGCACCGCCCAGTAGGCGATAATTCTGGAAGTAGGTTTGCCAGTGGCCGCTATTTTGCGCCAGTAGCAGGGACGTAGGTAAAAGTAGAAACAGAAGGCAACGAGTCAACATAATGGTGGTATTTGGGTTTTCAATAGTCTGCGGCTGATGGTCCTACTCAATATACGAAGATCACAGCGTGCAAGCGATGGCTAAGACCCCATCCTATGGCAAGACGCTAACAACCGCTAAAAGGGTTTGGCCGCCGTCCCTCAACTGTAAAAAACCAGTATCTTGCGTACTACTTCATTTAGAAACGGGATCAAAAAGGCAATGGATAGTACTCAGCAAGGCCGTCTGGCGGCTTGGCAAGCCTGGGGCATATTGGGCTTATTGAGCTTAATCTGGGGTACCTCCTACGTGCTCATCAAATGGGGGCTTGTCTATTTCCCCCCCGTCCAGGTAGCGGGCATTCGCTTGGGGGTTTCGGCCCTGGCCTTTTCTCCCATCCTCGTCCGCGAGCTTCGTAAAATCAAGCGAGAGCAGCTACCACTCTTGTTTCTGGTGGGGGTTATGGGTACGGGCTTACCGGCCTTCCTCTTTCCTGCGGCCCAGGAGTATGTGAGCAGCTCTTTGGCCGGCATCCTCAATTCGCTCACCCCGCTCTTCACCCTGTCATTGGGTATCGTCTTTTTCAATACCAGTTTTACGTGGACCAAGACCCTCGGTATCCTCATCGGGCTTGTCGGAGCTATCTGCCTGTTTGCTTTCGGTGAGGAGGTAGGTTTAGGCGGTAAATGGATCTATGGTTTACTCATTGTTTTGGCTTGCTTGTGCTATGCTTCCAGCAGCAACATTGTCGGCTTTAAACTACGTAGCCTAAATGGCCTCACCATTAGCGCGGTCTCCTTTTCCCTGGTGGGCATACCCGTTCTGCTTTACCTGCTTTTGGGCACAGATTTTATCAGTACCCTACAAGCGCAGCCGGAGGCCTGGAAAGGAGTGGGCTATATCACTGTGCTGGCCTTATTCAGCACCGTACTAGCCGGCATCATCTTTTTTCAACTCATTCAGTGGACCAGCCCGGTATTTGGCAGCACCGTCAGTTATCTAGTGCCAGCAGTTGCCATGGGCTGGGGCGCGCTAGATGGCGAGGTCATTGCACTGGTCCATTTTGCGGGCATGGGACTTATTTTGGCGGGGGTCTATTTGAGCAAGAATTAATCAGTCATCTTTGGGGCTCCGCTTCGCCTCACGCACAGCGTGGGCTTGCGTCGGGCTGTCCAGTCTCACTTGCCTCCGCTAACGCTACGGCCAGTACCCTTCCCATCCCTAGCCCTTGCGCCGTCCCGGCACCATGCTCCTGCCAGGGCAGTCGCGCGCTCGGCTACGATGGACTGTTTTGACTTTGTTTTATTCCCCGTCCCACCTATGCGTATTTAGTTCCGCGGAATTTATTCCGCCGTAGATATTTAAAGCGGAATGAATTCCGCGAAACCATAAATGGGACGAACTAAAAAACAAAGTCATTCATTCCGCTTGCAATTCCCACTGGCGCCTGCACTATGCAACTCCGCTGTAGCCAGCTATGCCGCAAAAGTGAGGCTAAGCCGAAGGAACACGGAATGAATTCCGCGAAACCTCAGCACAAAAAATCCCCAAGCACCAGCCAGGCCGGTACTTGGGGAAGAGTGGTAATTCGTTTCTAATACAAGCGCCTAGATATCCTCCATCACACCTGTCCACTCTCCACTTACCGTTTTCCCATCAGCGAGGGTGAGGGTAAAAGTAACGGTTGTTTCCATGCCATTGATGGCAATGTCCACTGTACCATCAGTAACTTCTAGGTTGGTGCCAGCGTTGGTTGAGAAATTGTGGTCAATTGCCACGACCGTACCAGGAACAAGGGTGAAATTTTCGCGAGTGTTCGCCCAATTGTAGGTGCCGGCTACCAGGCCTGCATCAGAGTCGGTGTTTACGTCTAGGTAGATGTAGCTACCTTCTCCCGCAAAGCGAGTACCATTTTTGGTAATACCTTCGGTCACCAGAAAAATGTCCCAATCGTAGGTGTTATTTAGGTTGCGGCCAAAGTTGTTTAAGAAACCTCCGGCAAGGTCATAGGTGGTGCCGTCGTAGGTAAACTCTGTTTTGGCTGCTGCTGGCTCGTCATCATCGTTGTTACAGCCCGTGAATACAGTAAAAGCAGTAATGGTAAGGAGTGCAAAAAATAAATTTTTCATCAGTCTTAAATTTTTGAGTGTTGGCCGGGGACCAAGTTTCAGTTAATAATTTAGGTGCTCGAAATAGAGCGAGGTTTTGTTCGATCACAAATGTAAAGGGCGACTAGAACGCGGCAAAAAAATGTTCTGAACGGACATTTTCACTTCTGCCAAGCTGCCGTTATCAGGCAGCAACGCCCCCATTTGCGCTCAAACGAGTAGGCTACTGCCACTTAATATCCTGGTCATTGAGTCCAGTAGATTTAAGTGAGGCGAGCAAAAAGGATTTCTCATTAGTCTTACAATTTGCGGGAAGTGTTCCCTGAGGGTTAGGTTGAGTATGCAGCACTTTTAGGTGCGCTTTTGGTGGTATATGTACTACCGGAGCATAGAGGTAAGTGGGAACGGGATTTTTTTTGATTTTTTTCAAAAATGAATGATTACAAATCAAGAGTCTTCAGTAATCATGCTCAACTTAATTGGCGTAGCGACGCGATTTATCGCGTCCCAGTACCAATAATAGCCCTCACGCGAGCGCCTTGGCGCGAGCCCGGTGCCGGGACGGCGCAAGGGCTAGGGATAGAAGGGGGATAGCCCGAATAGCCCGACGCCGCCCCGACCTCAGGAGGGGCTGGCGGAGCCCCCAAATAAATTGCGATATTGTCTGTACAAACCAATCACAAGCGCCTATGCTACGCTGTTTACTTTTTTTACTTTGCGGTACCCTGATGAGTAGTAGTATTATAGGGCAGGCCAACTGGCAGGGCGTAATTGACGACTGGGTCGATGATGATTACCTCGTACACAGCAGCGTGGGGGTGGCGATTGCGGATGCGCAAAGTGGCCGCTTGCTAGCCCATCATGAGGGTGGACGAAGTCTGATTCCAGCCTCTAATCTCAAGCTGCTCACTACTGCGACTGCCCTACAGATATTAGGTGCGGATTATCGTTTTGAGACCCAAATTGCCTACGATGGTTATTTAGATGCCCAGGGTATACTGAATGGGAATATCTACATCATAGGTAATGGTGACCCCACCTTAGGCTCACCGGAAATGGAAGGGGTGGCCCGGTGGTCACAAGTGCTACAGCAGTTTAGATTGGCTGTACAGCAAACCGGCATTCGTCAGGTAACCGGCCGCGTAATTGCCGATGATTTGGCGTTTTCGAGTGCTGCTAACGGTAGTCACTGGCAGTGGCTGGATATGGGAAACTACTACGGCTGTGGGGCCTTTGGTATCAATGCGCACGAAAACCTATACTATCTGCGATTTAGGCAAAGAGCCCAACTTGGAGCTACCCCAACTGTGGCGCGTGTGGAGCCCAATGTACGCGGTTTGCAGTTTGTCAATGAGGTGACTAGCGCAGCACGGGGAAGTGGCGACAATGCCTACATTTACGGAGCTCCCTATACCTATCAGCGCTTTCTGCGTGGCACCATTCCGGTGGGTAGTGGATTGTTTAGCATCAAAGGTTCTATACCGGATCCACCACTCTTTGCGGCCCAACAACTACAAGAGACCTTGGAAGAGGTGGGTATCATTTGCCAACGCCCCCCCGCCAGCTTACGCCGACTAGAAATGGAGCGCCCCACAGCTGGTGCGCGTACGGTACTACATGTACATCGCAGTCCGTCTTTAACGGCTATTGTAAAACGTACCAATATGCGTAGTGTAAACCTGTATGCGGAGGTCCTATTGCGCGCTATTGGCTTGGCACAAAAGGGAGAAGGAAGTGCCAAGGCGGGTCTGGAAGCGACCTACGAATATTGGCAAAGCCGGGATGTGCCCACTGCGGGCGTGCAGTTGTACGATGGTGCAGGTATGGCCCCGCGCAATGTGCTCCCGCCTGCTTTTGTGACCCGCCTCCTAAGTGTGATGTACCAGGATGAGGGTGAAGGAGCCGCCTTTTGGGAAAGCCTACCGGTGGCGGGGCGATCAGGTAGTTTGAGGAATGGTTTGCGGGGTACTGCTGCGGAAGGTCAACTACGGGCGAAGAGTGGTTCGCTGGAGCAAGTGCGGGCTTATGCGGGCTACGTGACGCGGCGTGATGGTCAGGTATTGGCCTTTAGTATTATGCTCAACAACTACGAAGGTGGAGGAGCTCCGGCCCGCCGAAAATTATATGCGCTAATGGCACGGCTAGCTGAATAATTTATCCCACATTTGCGGCTGGTTTTACTGCAACTAATGCCGGGCTTATGGACGAACGGAATAAGGGCTTGATGGCCGTAGTTTTTGCCGCTTTGGTATGGAGTTCTGCGGGCTTGTTTATCAAGTGGTTGCCGCAGGAACCGTTTACCATCTTATGTGTGCGGGCCTTGTATACCATGCTGGTCTTTTTTGCGGTCTACCGCAAGGAGGTACTTCGCATCAACCGCTTGACGGTCCTTAATGTATTGTTCTACGCGGCACTCCTCATTTGTTTTGTGACTTCCACTAAATGGACTACCGCCGCCAATGCCATTTTCTTGCAGTATACCGGCGTGGCCTACGTGCTACTGCTAGAGCCATTGCTCTTGAAGATGCCCTACCGCCGGGTGAATATCATAACTACCGTAGTGTGCTTTGTGGGTATGAGCCTCTTCTTTATGGAAGGGCTTGATACTTCGGGGGGCTGGGGTTTGGTGATTGCGGTCTTATCCGGAATAGCCTACGCGGGTTTTATGCTGGGGCAGCGGGCCAACCCGCCCGAATACCATGTATCCGCGGTCTTTTGGGGCAATGTCCTTGTTGCTTTGATTGGCTTTCCCACTTTTTGGGCATCAGCTCCTTTTACCGCAGAGGCCCACTGGATGTTGGCCTATTTGGGCCTCATTCAAATGGGCTTAGGGTACCTGCTCTTCACCTACGGTCTGAAACGTACCACTGCTACGGAAACCTCTTTGATCACCATGCTAGAGCCACTCTTCAATCCAGTCTGGGTGGTTATTGGCTACGGAGAGCATCCTAGTACCCTGGCCATCGTTGGCGGTTTGATTATTGTGCTGGCGCTGGTTGTGCGCATCTTGGTGCTGCGCAAAAGGGTACCACGGCGGCGGGTAGAGCGCCTGTAATAAGGAGGCCGGCTGCCCACTATTGCGTGCAACCGGCCGGTGTACCGAAGATGAGAGCGTTGTTCGTAATCTTCGTTGGTCTTCTATTACTGTTTCACAATCATTTGTTGTTCTACCTTATCGCCTACCTGTACACGTAGTAGGTAAGTACCGCGTACCAGCTGGTCGGGCGTGTACCACTGCAGCTCCGTCAGTTCCTGCTGATTAGGAATGACCTCCTGATGCACTAGCTGCCCAATACTATTGTACAAACTCAAGTGTGGCGATTGCCCTACCTCTACTCCAATGTTGACGATGGCGTTTTGGGAGAAGGGGTTGGGGGTGGTTTGTAGGGTGAGGGAGGGGGCAGGTGTGGTGGATTGGAGGAAAAAACCACCACCTTGGGGAGGGGCTCCCGCATTTCCGGAAATATCTAAAACCCTGCCATACTGTACAGCACTGGTAAGCGCAGGGTTAGTAGGCGTATTTTGTAGAAATTGGTCCTTAAGGAATCTTGCATTACCTCGTCTATCCGTAAACAATTGCATCGCGGCTAGTTGTGCAATCACAGCAGTTACCTCAGCAGCAGCAAAGGAAGTACCCGAGGATAGGTAATAATTTGCTCCATCGAAAGTGAGTACATTAGCTGCTTCGGCCGCTACTTCAAAATTCACTGGATCTGTGTTAGTATTTACCCATGATTCTGAAAAACAACTCTGGGTCCCCGCAACAGTAATTTCTAACTCAAAAGAAGAACAGGCGGGAAAGATATTATTATTGGTAACGGTGAGCATTTGATTTCCTGCGGCACTTACTATTAGTAGATTATTTGTTAGCTCTACTCTATGCAGGTAGATGCTTTCCCATCTTTTTTGTAAGATCGGCTTCGTGTGAATATTAGATAGATCAACAGGCATTACTACATTAGCACTAAAGTTGACGATAATGATATCTTCTGTAGACCAAATTCCTTGTGCTAGCTGGTCTTGAATAAAGGTGGCAGTCTCGATAAGTGCGGCAGAAGTCCCTACCCCTGAATCATCAAAAATTGGTAGACTAATATACTCTACCTGTGTAAGACCAGCTTGGTCAAGTATGTTACTGATAACTGAGTGGACCTTTATACCATGTAAGCCGCCTAATACCGTTGGAGCACTTTCGAGATCTACATTTGGAATACCAGGAACGATCTGATCCACAATAATAATTTTAACACGACTTTGCTCTGGGTTAGAACTTTGATCAGGGCCAATTAATCTAGCATTATGGCTATCATCGCAAAGAGGGAGGGGATCAAAGGTGCCATTTTCATTGATAAGATCTGAAGCATCTAAGAATGTTTGAAAATTAGGATCGCCGCTGCCAATACTTGCAGTGGCATTATTGCTGTTACCATCATCGATCTCTTGAACTTCAATAATGTATTCTATGAGTTCCTCTACATCATTGATGACCGTTGTTAAACCATTTTCGGTAACGGACAGTGGGAAATCAATTCCCCTCCACAGTTCTACACCTTGGGATAGGGGAGCATAATCAGTAATACCGTAAAGATCACGTGCTGCCTGTTGATCGGCTAGACTAGCAATTGATCGATACTCCACTATAAACTCATCTGGAACATAGTTTTGAGCAAGGAGAGGGAATGACCAAAACAGAATAAGAATTAGAAATCCAATTGCTTTCATTGTGCATTGTTGAAAAATTAGAAATGATTAACATATATATAAGCAGAGAATTTTAAAAACGTGACTACCTTAAAGGTGTTTTTTTGTAACTACTTAGGTCGGGAACTAGGGAAAATCAATCTT
>JBCBWU010000137.1:0-19706 GCA_039816955.1 Bacteroidota bacterium | reverse complement strand
CGGATTGCCCCAATGATACTACCCTTGCGGGGAAGGTGGCGGAGCAATTGATCCCCGGTAAAGAGTTTAGTTGCACCATCCAATATCCCATCCAGGAGGCAGAGGCTGCTGCCTTATCCGATCAGTGGGTAAATGTAGCCATAGATGTCTTCCTGGCTGCGGAGGATTTTGATCGCTTCCGTCAGGCCCGGCTTGTGCTTTCAGTAGACCGTGCGGGAGAAGGAATACACTACCAAGCGCTCAGGCTGCAGCGGAATCGCCCCTTGTCGACCTGGATAGAGGTAGCTTACCAAACCCAATTACCCACTCTCCAGGCCGGGGATCATCTCAAAATGTACGTTTGGAATACCTCGCCAGATCCACTGTACTTGCACCGCCTGCGCTTGGAACGTTGGCAGGCCGAGTAAAGGGCGCCTTTTACTGCTTGGGTGTGGGTAAAAGACGCCCTGTGGCTGCTCGAATATTGTGTGAGGTTCTGCTTAATGGAATGCCGAGCTTCTAATCCCGCTCTTAGTCCTTATCAGCGGTTTTTTCCTTTAATTCTTTGAGCTTGTCTATAGTGAAGCCCTGTTCGGGGTTGAGCTCCAGTGCCTTTTCGTACCATTCGATAGCCTTGGCTGTGTCCTCCATTGCTACATACGCATCAGCGACACTATCATGCCAGCCGGCATGTTCAGGTTCTAATTCGATCATGAACATAAAGACATCCAGCGCTTCCTGGTGCTTTCCTCGGTCTAGCAACCAGTAGCCTAAGTCATCGAGGTCACCAGCGTCCCATTCGTATTGGTCGGGTGTATCTGCCTTGGCCTTGTGGTAGTAGGCTTTGCAGCTCTCTATTCCTTCGGTCAGTATCAAGTCTTTCAAATCAAACTGAATGCGCTTTTTCCATTGCCTTGGGGTGTTGAGGATGAAGTTTCTGGCAAAGAAACCAGTGGCGGCAGTCGACTGAAAAGAGTTGTTATTGCCCATTACCACCACGGCTGCTTTTTCCTCGGGGAAGAAACCGAAGAAGGTGCGGTAGCCATCATCTCCACCACCGTGATAGTACAGTTTTTTACCTTCCACCTCAGTGGTAAACCAGCTCAGGCATACGGCATTGGTTTCATTGTACTCCCAGGTGCGAGTGGTTAAAGCAGAGTAGGTGTCTTCGGAGAACACTTGCTTGTCTCCTATCTTTCCATGGTTCAAATAGAGCATGGCCCAGCGCAGCATATCGTCTACATTCGAGTGTAGGGTGGAGCTAGGGGCGTGGATGCGGTTGTAGGGGTACACATCTAACTCGGCCATTTGCAGTTGCTCGTCGAGACCGTGCGGTTGGGTAGCCAATTCAGCGGGTACCTCTGGCTTGAAAAAAGTGGAATTCTTCATACCAGCGGGTTCAAAGATGTGCTTGGTCATATAGTTTTCGAAGGTCATGCCGGATACCTTGGCTATAAGGTCAGCCATAATGTCAAAAGAGGCATTGCTATAGCTATTGTCGGTTCCAGGTTCGAAATCTAGTGGTGATGCTGTGAAGCTTCTTGTGTAACGTTCGGCCGCGCCATCGTCGATGGCAGGATTGCCCCAGTCGTAGTCCTCTACATCGGGTATGCCAGAGGTATGGTTTAGGATTTGCAAGATGGTGATGTTTCGGTAGTTCTCATCTGCCATTTTAAAGTACGGCAGATGATCAATGACTTTGTCTTCCAAAGTGAGTTTACCAGCCTCGGCCAACTGCATAATTGCGGTAGCGACAAAAGGTTTGGATACCGAAGCCATATGGAAAAGCGAGCTGGTACTCATGGGCACCTTGGTGTCCAGGCCCTGTACACCAACGCCCGCCGTGTAGTAGACTTCACCGTCAACGAGAATACCAACGGCAAAGCCGGGTACGTCAAAAGTTTCCCGAACGAGCATGGCCAGCGAGTCCATTTTGTCCTGATCGAAAGCCGGTGCATCATCTTGGCTATAGGATAGTTGGAAAAAGGAAAGACAGAGTAGAATGAGATAGGTTTTGTGCATGGCGATAATGTTTTATCTAAAGGAGGGTGGATTGGGCCAGCAGTTGCAGGAAAGTGGTTATTTACTGAAATAAGTGTGAATAAATATTGGCATTTCAACCATTTTAATCCTATGCATGTATATACAAATGTTGTACAGGAATGAGTAAAGCCTGCTTTCAAGCTATTTGGCAAATTATTACCAGCGGGCACTGGATAACCGATCAAGTGACTTTGGCGCTGAAACCGCTGGGTACCACGGAGCCACAGTATAATGTGTTGCGGATTTTGCAGGCGGCTAAAGGCGAACCTGTCGCAGCACAGGAAATCCTGGAGGGGATGGTGCAGCGGAGTAGCAATATTACTCGAATTGTAGATAAGCTGGTGGCGAAGGGCTTGTTGGAGCGGAAGGAATGCCCCACGAACCGGCGAAAAATGGATATTTCGCTTGCCCCACTAGGGCAAGCGAAGCTCCAGGAAATGGATGCCAGTGTGCATGCTTTTCACCAGGCTTATTACGAAAAAATGGACAACGAAGAACTGGAAACGCTCAAAAAGCTCATCCAAAAATTAAGATCATAGTGACGAAGAAAATTCTTGCGTTTGGCGCTAGCAATAGCCGCAATTCTATCAATAAGCAGCTGGCTTCCTATGCCGCTGGACAACTGACCGATGTGGAGGTTGTACTGCTCGACTTGAACGACTTTGAGATGCCCATCTACAGTATTGATCGAGAGAAGGAGAGTGGTATCCCACAACTTGCAGAGCAATTTAAGCAGCATGTACGGGACGCAGATGGTATCGTCATCTCCTTCGCTGAACACAACGGAGCGTATACCGCGGCCTTTAAGAATGTGATGGACTGGATGTCGAGATTGGAAGGAAGTATTTGGGAGGATAAGCCGATGCTCTTGCTGGCTACTTCACCCGGTGGCCGTGGAGGAAAGAGTGTACTCGACCTGGCTTATCGGGTTTTCAGTTTCCAAAACAAGAATGTGAGCGGCAGTTTCTCGTTACCCCGCTTTAAGCAAAATTTTTCTCCGGACGAAGGTATCCTTGATCCTGCCCTGGCCGCCGAATTGAGGGAGCAACTGGCCGCCTTTGAATTGGTATTCCGGCAGTAGCGCTACGCCAAGTTTTGTCTACTACTAAACCGAAAAATATGTTACCCTACCACACCAAATACGCTGAAGCGAAAACGTTAGTTTTTCCGGATGCCATCACCCTAGGGTACTCTTGAGTGGGACGCAAACCGATGGTCAGCAGGCCATCTTTGAGGATATTGTTCAGCCGGGGATTGGCCCGGGGCGACATATTCATCATCATCAAGATGAGATCTTCTTTTTCTTGGAAGGGGAGTTCATTGCTGAGGTCGCGGGAGAGCTGCACGAATGCAAACTTGGTGATGTGGTATTGATTCCTAAAGGGACCGTTCACGCGTTCAAAAATGTGGGCACTACTCCAGGGCGCTTGCACTACGTGTTTTTCCCCGCTAAGAGCATTGAGGCCATGTTTCGGGAGATGTACGCAGTCTTGGAAACGGGCGAGCTTACCTTTGAAGGGATGTCAAATATTGCTTTGCAGCACGGCCAGGAATTTGTGGGGCCACCCTTGTAACTGATCAGCGAAACGGGCTTGGCCTGCTGGTACTCTAAAACATTCTTTGTCAAGCGAATTGCACTTTTTTAATCTATTGCCGCTAAGCCAGAACCATCGGTGATACTAACCGTTAGTGCGTTGTTATTAGTTCCATTTGTAAGGGAGCTAGTAAAGTGACACCCATTAGTGAACTTTCAACGTACTTCAACATGAAGCACCTCTATCTGCTTGCGGTAGTGCTACTCTCTTTTGCACTCTCTGCCCAGAACACCTACACTGCTCCTGCCTCCGGAGATTTATTGATTAACGATTGCAACGGTATCCTCTACGATGCTGGCGGGCCAGATGGCCCTTACACCGAAGACAACGAAGCATTCATTTCCATCAACGGCACCGAAGGAGAAATCCTGGCACTCACCTTTACGGAGTTTGACGTGGAGAACTTCTTCGATGACTTAACTATTTACGACGGTCCGACTATGGATAGCCCCATTGTTGGTACATTCAGTGGCCCTCAACTGCCCAACAATGGAGAACCTATTTTACTTTCGGGTACATCCTGTCTAGTGGTATTCGCCAGCGACTTTTCCGTCAATGGCGAAGGCTTTGCTATGAACTTTCAGTGCATTGATTTTAGTGAACCACCAGTGGCCGCTGCATCTTATCCTAGCCTGAGCTGCACTGGAACAGTGGCTTTTGCGGATGCGTCCACTCTCTTTCCCACCAGTTGGACCTGGGATTTCGGTGACGGAAATACTTCGACCGAGCAAAACCCAACGCATACCTACGCCGAAGCTGGAACCTACGATATCGAATTGACGGCTTGCAACGATAATGGCTGTGATACTTTTGTTGGCAGCCAGTCGGTCACCTTCGACCCAGAGAGCCTAGCCTGTACTAATGGTATCTCGTTGATCTACCAGGGTGGAGACTCTACAAGCCTGTGTAATGGCACCCTCTATGATAATGGTGGCCCCGATGGCGATTATCTGGAAAATAGCGTTGATCAGTTTTTTATTGCCCCTCCTAGTGCTACCAATATTACGGTCACCTTCACCGCCTTTGACTTGGGAAGTGAAGCGAACAACCATGATCAGCTCATGATTTTTGACGCCAGCAATGGTTTTACTACGCTGGCTACCTTTACCGGAAATACACTACCCAACAACGGACAGCCGATCACCTACGAGGCATCGGCCTTATTCTTTTATTTCTTTTCGGATCACGAGCTCAATTTTCCGGGATTTGAAATGATCTGGTCTGCTAATGGCAGTGTAAATCCTCCAAGTGCAGCTTTTACAGCTAATACGACCACGGTGCCCTTTGGAACCGCCGTTCAGTTTACCGACACTAGCACCGAAAACCCCGGTGGCTGGGTTTGGGACTTTGGCGATGGCACCACTTCCAACGAGCAGAACCCGAGCTACGTTTACGCGGAGGCGGGTACCTACGAGGTGACCTTATCGGTAACTAACTGTAACGGTTCGGATACCAGCGTACCACTAACGATCACCGTGCAGGAACCTCCTGCGATCACTTACGATCCCGAGAGCTTTTTGGTAGAATTAGATGCAGGTACCAGTACCACAGGTACTCTGAACTTATGTAATGTAGGAGTTGGCGGCCTGATCACCAGCATCAGTGCGGAAGACGCGGCGGATCAAGTCGGCTATATTTTAGAATTTACTACTTCTGCTGAAGGAGAAGGCTTCGGTTGGCAAATGCTAACCCCCGAATTTGAGGTGGTAGCAGAAAGCAGCCAGAGCTACGAAGCAAATACGACCTATACGGAAATCATTAGTGGGCTGGAAGCCAACGCGCAATACCTCTTTACCATCACCGGAATCGAAGAAGAAGTATCGGTTCTCGAGTTTTTGACCTTAACGGATTTGGGAACGGGAACCGTATGGTTCTCCGGTTCTGCCGGGCTTCTTCCCAATCTATTCTATGGCTTTCCCGCACCTTTGGGCGGCCCTGGTGGTGCACCTAGTTGGTTGACCTTAGGTGAGAATACCTCGCCACTAGCCGCCGGTGTTTGTGAAGACATTGAGGTGACTTTTGATGCTACGGACCTAGTGGATGGCACCTACGAAGGGACTATCATCATCACTACTAATGATCCTAATAATCCGGTCATCACCATTCCAGTTACTCTCATTGTAAATGGCACATCGGAGCTTACGATCTCCGCCAACGACCTTGATTTTGGCGAGGTACAAGTAGGGGCCATTGCTGAACTGGAACTCGCGCTAGAAAATACGGGTACGGCTGCTGTAGAGATCAGTGGACTGACTTCAAGTGTAGCGGTTTTTGCGGTAGCTAGCGCAAACGATATTGTACTGAACCCTGGCGCAACGCAAACGATCACTGTGGCCTTCGCACCCGACCAAATTGCCAGCTTTGCGGAAACTTTGACGCTGGTTAATAATGCTGGTGAGGATGAATTAGTCAACCTGACAGGTGCGGGTATCGCCGCTCCTAGCCTGACGGTTAACCCCACCGAGTTTGTGGTAGAGCTGATTTCGGGTGAGTCCACCACCCTTACGGTAGACGTAGGGAACGTTGGGGAAGCACCACTGGAATTCACCGTTGGATCTTTCTCCGGTAGCACGGGTTACCTCTTCAACTTTACGACGGATGCCTGGGGCGCAGAGTTTTCTTGGAACTTGCTAAACAGTAGTGGTGCTGTGGTGCAAAGCTCGGCGGGGATCACCTACGAATCGAATACGGCCTACAGTGTAGAACTTTCTGGCTTGTCACTGACTGAAACCTACACCCTGCAGCTGCTCGATAGCTGGGGCGATGGTGCCTTGCCTAATTACAGCGTAGTGGATGCACTCACTGGCCTGGTAATAGCAGAAGGCGCGTTTGTGGGCAATGTAGCCGAAGAGTTGGTCGAGTTGGGTAGTCCTACTACTGAGTTTGCCAGTATTACCCCGACTAGCGGGACGGTGCAAGTGGGCGAAAACACTCAGCTAGAGATTGCTATAGACGCTACTAACCTGGCCACCGGCGTATACACGCTGGTGTATGATCTAAACACTAATGATCCATTGCAACCCGTAGCAACGATTACGGTAACGCTGTTTGTTATTGCTCCGGTCACTGCCGCAATTGACGTAACTGATTTTGTCTGTGGCGCCTTGCCGGTACAGTTTACCGACGCCAGTACCAACGTACCTACTAGCTGGAGCTGGGACTTTGGTGACGGGACGACCTCTACGGAACAGAACCCAGAACATACTTATGCTGCTAGTGGAACCTACACCATCACACTAGAAGCTTGTAATAGCTTAGGCTGCGATGAAGTAGTCTTGACCGACTTCGTTACAGTTGATCTGGAATGCTTCATCCAGAATATTCCCGAGCACGGCAACGAATTGATCACCGTTTGTGAGGGGAATCTCTTCGACTCAGGTGGTCCGGATGCTCCTTATCTGGAAGGTAGCTTTGGTAGTGTGACGATCGCGCCTCCGGGGGCGACTAGCGTGAGCATTACTTTCAGTGAGTTTGAATTCCAGGAGCACGCTGATTTTCTATTGGTGTACGATGGTGATCCAGGAACGGGTACGCTACTGGGTAATTTTACCGGTACCGAGTTAGTAGGCCAAACCCTAACGGCAACGAGTGGCGTACTGACCATTCAGGAATACACGGATCACTTCGTTAACCTGAGTGGCTTTGTGGCCAGCTTTGCTTGCACCACAGTGACCAGACCGCCATCACCGGCCTTTACCATTGTTAGTGATTCCCTTTGTAGTAACGAACCGGTAGTCTTCATTGACCAAACGACGAACGGTCCGATTTCCTGGTTCTGGGAGTTTGGTGACGGTGGTACCTCTAACGATCAGAACCCCTTCTACCTGTACGCAGAAGGTGGAACGTATACGGTGACTCTGACCAGCTGCAACGATATTGGCTGTAGCACTTTGGTTCAGGATATCACCATTACGATAGATTCGGATTGCGTCATCGAAAATACTCCAGTGAATAGTCGACAAGTTATTGCGGGCTGCTCTGGAACTTTATACGATTCTGGTGGAGCGGACGGCAACTACCTGGACGAAAACAATGGTATTACAACCATCTACAGTACTGGAGGCCCAATTACGCTGGATTTTGTATCCTTCGATATGGAGGATAATTTCGACTTTGTGGTGATCTACGACGGGGACGATGTGGAAGGCTCACCTTTAGCTTTCTTCACCGGTTCTGACTTACCAGAAAGCATTACCTCTACCGGTAATGTGATTACGATTGTAGAATACGCTGATTTCACCAATAACGAAAGTGGCTTCCAGATCGACTACAGCTGTGAAAGTCTCACCTCGGCCCTGGTCGGCACCCAGATTCTG
This sequence comes from Bacteroidota bacterium, assembly GCA_039816955.1. GTDB lineage: Bacteria > Bacteroidota > Bacteroidia > Chitinophagales > Saprospiraceae > Lewinella. The sequence goes on along the minus strand of JBCBWU010000137.1, from coordinate 11,773 downwards.
GTGGCCAATCAGGAATTGTGTGATGGCTTACGCACCTACAGTGTAAATACCAACGGCAATGTGGACAGCTGGAGCTGGGATTTTGGCGATGGTCATACTTCTAACGAGGCTAACCCTACGCACGAATTCCCGCACAATGGCGCTTATAACGTAGCTGTAACGGTTTGTAATGGCGCGGGTTGCGAAACGGTAGAAACCATGATCTACTCCAATAAGTTGACACCGGAAATTGACGCACCAGATGTAGTAGCTCCCGGACAGGAAGTACAACTCCAAGGATTGACTCCGGAGGCCACCCACTGGAGCTGGGACTTTGGGAATGGTGAAACTGCGGATCACGCTACGCCGGTAACCACCTACACGGAAGCGGGCTGGTACGATATCCACGTGCACCTGATCAATATGGACGTACACGAGACCTGCGATGCCAACCACACGCACACCATTCTGGTGGACGATAACTTGACGAGTACGGAAGAAGGCGAGCTACTTTCCTTCACGGCTTTCCCTAACCCAACTACCGGTATGTTGAATTTGCGTGGCTTGGAGGATTTGGATGGTGATTACGAAATTCGTTTGTGGTCGGCCGTAGGCCAGCTGATGCGGATTGAGCCGTTTACGCCTACTGTTTCTCTAGCTGATTTGCCAGGAGGTATGTACTTATTGGAAATTACCGACGGGCAGCAGCTGCTAGGTCGTACCCGCGTAGTGAAAGAATAGAACACCAGATTTGGTGAAATAGAATAGCGGCACAACTAGGAATTTTAGCTAACTAGTTGTGCCGCTTTGTTTTGCATATGATGGTGTTCTGGATGGCAGGAATCTCCGATTTTATCCCTTAAGCTGTTTGATACCCCCTGCGTTTGGCAGGTCTTCGCTTCTTGGCTTGCTTCCCGTACCAAATGAGGAACCCAGTAATGGGCAGGGTTGCAAAGAATAAAGCACATATAAAAGCAATGATTTTGGTGGGCCAGCCATAGATACTACCCACGTGCATGTAATAGTTGGAGTGCCGCCACTTTTCACCCGTTAGTTTCTGTTCGTGCGTAAAGGTTCGGTGCAGCTCGCCACTTTGAGGATGGTAGTAGAAATAGTCACTGTTCATCCACCAGGAATCGGAGCGGTCGTAGTAAAGTCCTACCGAGATAGTGCCTTTTTCTTGATCAGGGCGTGGTATATTAAAGTACATCGTATGCCATTTGGGTTGGCGGACAGTGGCATCGGTATAGGCCTGGTCCATAGCTACTGAGAAATCGTAGGCCGTAATTTCCGGCGGGTCGGGGCGCACAAATACTTCTTCGGGGGCATTTCCCAAGAGGCGGTAAATACCATTGGCCCACCAACTGTAAGACCAGACTAATCCGGTGCCAGCAAAGAAAAGTAGAAAAAGGTAGGTATAGAAGCCACCCACGCTATGTATATCCCAGTTAACCCGTTTGAAACGCGCGCTAAATTTGATTTTTAAGCGCTGTTTCAAAACCTTCTTATTTTTTGGCCACCATAAGATCAGCCCACTAATGGCCATGAAGAACATGATAAGTCCTGCTACTCCAATAATGGTGGTTCCTATGTCGTACTCCAGTAGTAGGGTTTGGTGCAAGAAACGGCTTAGGGTAATCCAATCCTTCCGGCGATCAATATGTCCCAATACCTCACCGCTGTAAGGGTTAATGTAAACCATGAGGTAATGCTCCACCCCTGAGGGCCACGTCCAACCTTTTTCCTCCGCTGATTTGTAAGTCCGCCAAACCGCATTTCGGTTGGGGGCCGTCGAAGCTTGCATAAAAGTGAAGTCCTTTTCTGGATAGGCGGCACTAACATTGGCGTATAGTGTACTGGCAGGCAGACGGTCTTTTGGGGTGGACTCGTTGAAAACCAGATCGGCATAATACCAATCGGTGAGTTCTTTTTCCCAAACAAAGATGGCTGCCCCCGACATGCTGACGAGAATGATCAAGCCCGCAATGAGACCTAGCCAGAGGTGGAGAAAGCTGAAAACTGATTTTAAAGTCGAGGTCTTTTTCTTAGCCATACTCAGAGGTTATTTGGGCACTCTAAAGAGGAGAGAACCGGGTAAGGCTTAGACAAGGTGGTGGTAGAGTCTACTAGAAAAGGCAGTGGGAAGCATCTGTAAATTGTCATGAAAGTGTCATTCGTGGCTGGTGATTTGAAAAGTCTGTGCAATTGTCAAATGCTACCCTTAACTTGCGTTATCTGGAATTAGTCTAAATAAGAATAGACAAATATAAACAAACAAATTTATTAGTTCGACGCTGGCAGGGTAGAAGCTTTTAAGTCCTCCAAGCTGGCATCGAATTCATACTTTCTTGGTCAAGATTAGACTACCTAGTGAGTGAAGGTGGCCGACAGCAATGTTGGCTGCCTATTTGACCGTGTAAAATTTCTCCACATGAAGCATATTTATGATTTTCACCATCCTTTTGAGGTGTTGCGTCAGGCTGATGGTCAAAAGGTTGTTTTCTGCTACGAATGCCAATTGTTTCATGTGCACTTTGGTACCATTTCTCTGGATCTCTCTGAGATGGGGATGAAGATGCTTACCAATATTTTGGTGGACTACTTGGGGAGGTACGACGGGGTGATTGACCCATATAAGCGCTGCGTAGAAGTGGAAACACCATGCCAAGGTATCCGATTACTGCTATCAACTACCGACCTTCGCACCTTTAGTGAACTCTTAAAAGGGTCATTAAGTGAGTTGGAGCAGCGGCTCCGCTTACGGAAGTTGAATTAATCGATCAAAAAGAATTGGTGAAATGGAAAAGAAACATTTTAAATCATTCCTGCTGTTATTATCCATGTGTTGCTTTGTTATAGTCACGGCCTTTGGTCAAGACAAAGTGGCTTATGTAATTTATAATGCGAAGGGCAAAAAGGTGGCTTATAAGAATCTGCTTCGCGAAGCACAGGGTAACGACATTATTCTATTCGGTGAATTTCATCATAATCCTATTGCACATTGGCTGCAATTCGAGTTGATGCAAGATCTACACGCTACCCAGTCTCTTATTCTAGGTGCCGAGATGATTGAGGCAGATAATCAAAAACAACTCAATAACTACTTTACCGGACTGATTGACCAGGACGGGCTGGACACGCTAGCGCGCCTGTGGCCAAATTATAAAACCGACTATGCACCGCTGGTAGATTTTGCTAAAGAACAAAAGCTACCCTTTATCGCTACAAATATTCCCCGGCGGTATGCTTCGTCGGTGTATAATGCCGGTGATTTTGCCGTTCTGGAAGAATTGGCAGATTACGAAAAACGCTGGATTGCACCATTACCTATCCCCTTTGATCCAGATCTGCCGCAGTACCAAAATATTCTCACGATGATGGAAGGCCACGGTACTCCAGCACTGGTGAAAGCACAGGCCATTAAGGATGCTACTATGGCGCACTTTATTCTGAAAAACTATCAAGCTGACCATACTTTCCTCCACTTTAATGGTTCGTACCACTCGGATTTTTACGAGGGAATTTTATGGTATTTGCAGCAGCAAAAGCCGGATCTCAATTACATGACGATTTCCACGGTAGAACAAGAAAACCCTTCAGTACTGGAAGAAGAAAATATAGGCCGCGCTGACTTTATTATCTGCGTAGATGCGGATATGACTAAAACTAATTGAATATTATGACCACCGAAAATATTGCCATTTTTTCTGATCAGCGAGCGGCAAACTACGATACCTTCGTGTATGACTGGATTCCCTTTTATCCACAATTGCTTGAGACGATACCCAGTATGTTGGATTTGACCATGTCGCCTTTCCAAAATTCTGTTTTGGTGGTCGGCAGTGGTACGGGTAATGAGCTACTCACGCTGGCCCAGAAACGACCGGATTGGGCGCTCTGGGGAATTGACCCTTCCCCTGATATGGTCATGCAGGCACATGAGAAGTTGGCAGCTTTCCCACAGGTGCAAGTGCGAGAAGGCTATGTTGCTGATTTGGCAGAAATCCCCGCCTACAGTGCTGCTACTTTATTGTTGGTGCTTCATTTTTTGCCGGATGACGGGAGCAAGCTGGACTTATTGCAGCAGATCGCTCAACGCCTACAGGCGGGCGCTCCACTGATCATTGCGGATATCTATGGTACGGCTCAAGAGCTAGGGCGCAACCTGGAATTCTTACGAGCTATGCTGCCTCCTCACTTGTCTGCCGATGCGGTTGAGGACCGCATTCAGGCCCTCCCCCAGCGCATTCAGCACATACCGGAAAGCCGACTTGCTGAATTGCTACAAGAAAGTGGGTTTGAGCCACCCCGTCGGTTCTTCCAAGCAGCTATTTATGGAGGCTGGCTCACCCGCAAAGTGGTATAGTAACTACCTGCTTTCGTCTGGCACATTTTGCCGTGAGATTACCTCCATTGATGAACCGTGATCCACTAATTTCTACTCCTCAATCCTTAAGCACACCTTTGTGAACTCTAACGCACCAGCACCTGATCCACAACACAATTTTCTGCTCAATGGGCCGCTGTTTTCTGTGATGTGGCGACTCTCCTTACCGGCTATTTTCGCCATGGTCCTCTACGGAATGAATGCCTTTATGGATACTGTCTATATCGGGCAGTTGCTGAACGAGACGGCACTATCGGGGGTAGCTCTGGCCTATCCGCTCACTTCGATTATGTTAGGCTTCGGTTCGTGGGTGGGTACCGGCGCAGGGAATTATCTCAGCATCCTCTTAGGTAAGGGGGATCAACAGACATTACAAAAAGTACTGCCTAATGCGACACTGTTCACGTTGGTGGCCACCTTACTTTTCGCTATCCCCGCTTACTACTACGCAGCGCCTATGCTGCACCTCATGGGGGCACGTGGTGAAATCATGGAGTATGGGGTGCGCTACTTTAAGATTACCCTGCTGGCCGCACCTTTATGGGTATATGCGCTACAGCTAAATTTCATTGTGCGCGCGGAAGGCAAGATGTATACCGCAGCGCTGATCATGGCAACGGGCTTGGTCTTAAACCTTATTCTCACACCCGTCTTGATTATCTACAGTGGCATGGATGTAGACGGAGCGGCCTGGGCAACCAATGCCGGTATGTTGCTTTATTGTATTGTAGGGCATGCCTACTTCGTACTTGGGAAAGCCTCTTTTGTGGCCAATGTCAATATGGTTTGGTACGATCGCGATGTGTTTATGTCAATCATTAAGTTGGGATTCCCAGGATTCATCATGAGCTTGATGGCACTGATCCAAGCTGTAGTGGTATTCAACGCTATTGTGAAAGTGGGAACCGATAGTGATTTAGCATTTTTTGCTGCGGCTAATCGAATCGTACTCTTTTTAATGACGCCCTTGTTCGGTCTCATGCGCGCCCTACAGCCGGTGGAGGGGGTAAACTACGGCGCGCGGCAGTTTACCCGGGTACGCCAGAGTTTCTGGCTGTTTTGCCGTACGGGTTTAGCGCTGGTTTTCCCTTTTTGGGTGGTATTAATGCTTTTCCCAGAGTTTAGTATCCAATTGGTCTTGCCAGATTATGTATTACAAAGTGAGGATATTCTAAACTTCCGGATTTATGCGGCCATCATTCCATTTTTACCTTTCGTTTTTATGGCCTTAACACACTTACCCGCCGTGAATCAACCTAAGTTTGCGGGTATTGTGGGGGTAGCTCGCCAGGTGGTGTTCTATGTGCCGGTTATGCTTTTGCTACCGCAATGGCTGGGAATCAAAGGTATATACGTAGGAGCTACAGTCATTGATGTGGTCATTACTTTGTGGTTGGCCTACATCGTTTATCAGAGTTTCCAGCTGATGGAGCAGGAAAAAGAGATGGTAATTGAAGAGGAGGAAGTGGTGAATACCTGATCCTTGAAGTAGTGGCAATACGATAGTCTAATCTTATCTTCTGATACCTACGCACTTGAAAAAATCGATACGATGACCAAGGCTATAAGACTTAAACTCCTGGCCTTTGCTCTTGGAGCACTGATTTTGGTAATTGGAGATTATCTCTAGGGTACTACCTATTATACAGATGTGATGAATCAAAATAAATCATCAAACACGTTCTTAAATCTTTGCTGATGTTTTTCAATAAAACGATGTCCTATCTACTAGTGCTCAGCTGCGTACTACTTTTTACAACCTGTGGCGATGATGACGAAGCGGTAGTTTCGCTTAAGGACACACCAGAAATAGAAAATCTCCGAGCTGCTCAGTTGGCAGATGCTGATGTTTATGGTGTTACACCAGCAGCGGAAGCGCTTACTACTCGTACTCAAGCCTTGGCGCAACAGCTCAATGTTTTCTTAGGAAATCCTACGGAACAAGAATTGATTAACCTGCAAGAGGCCTGGATAGCTACCAGTATTGCTTCAGTCCAATTTGAAATGTACGACATATCCAAATCTCGTTTTATTACCAGGCTTGTGGTTCGGAGTGTTTATCCTTCCGCGGTTGAAGAGGATCTGGCCGATCCTGATCTAGTGCTGGATGAAGACTTCTTCCGATCTTGGAAAACGATGCCTTATTTGGAGTATTTGCTCTTCAATGCTGAACCAGCAGAGGTGCTGCTGCAGATCCAAGAGGATACGCGCCGGCAAGAAGCATTGGTAGCTGCCAAGGACTATCTGGGTAATCAGGCTGCTAGCTTTACTGAGTTGTGGGACAGTCAGCGTGATGAGGTCCTCAACAACCTTGGAACTGTTCCAAATGGAGGGCAAAACCTATTAGTGAATAGCCTGATCTCTTCCCTTCGTTGGACGGTGGTGACCCGGCTATACAATCCAATTGGCGGAGGGGTTGAGAATGGTGAGTTTCAAGCTGGCCTTTTTGAAGCCTTCTACAGCAAGAAATCGTTGGAGTTGCTTCGGGCGAGCTGGCAAGAGTGGAAACGTGTATTCTATGCGGATTACGGCGCAACGAATACTACTATTGGATTCGATGATTATCTAATTGCCCTAGAGGAGGAGCAATTGTTGCAGAATATTGATGAGGCGGTTCTGAATTTTGACGACAAGCTCAATCAATTGACGTCTATACAAGATGACCTGATCAATAATCCAAGCCGTTTGGAAGAGACCGTAGAAGCACTTGCTGAGGTACAACGTTACATCAGACTAGATTTGATCACGGCTTTGTGTGGCGTACTGTTGATTGATGATGGTTGTGACTATGGCGACTGCGATTAAAGAAAAATTGGCATGAACTAAAAACAAAGATTGTAGTATCCGCCTTAACTATACCTAAGATCTTCGTAGCGGGGTGGTAATCAAATTTACCATTCCGCTTTTTTAGGAAAAGTCAACTCATCTTTTCAATGAGGATGGAGTATGGACCAAGTAATACCGATACTACAAATACTTGCGTAGGGACTCGGGATGCACTTTACCAAAGCGTATACGCACGTACGGTAGGGCGTATTCCAATAAAAAGTCCTGAGCAGTATCTTGTTTTACCAATTCACGCAGGGCTTGCATCTCAGCTTGCACTTGAGCTGCTGTGGGGGTAAGCAATTGGAAAGTATAAGGGCTGAGTTCATCCTCTCCGTACCAGGGGTGAGCTACCACTTGGTGTTGCCACTGATCAGTAGCAGAATGGAATTCCTCCGGCCAATGGAGCTGACACTTGCGCTCTACTACGGGCAGGTCTCGCCGTAAGGTATCTGTACCATTTGTACTGATCCATTCGATACGGGTAGTCCCCTCTGGGAAATACTCCGGGTCTAAATCAAAGACTAAAGTGTCTAGATAAAGAAGGCGGCCCCGGAAGAAGCTCAGCATATCATAGGTGTCTTCCAGTACAATGTGCTGATCAGCGGCGTACAGCGCACGAATAGCCGTGTTTTTTAACTCACTGGGCGGTAGCAGAGCATTTTTTACCGCCACTAGAAACTCCTTTCCATTTGGTGGATATCCTTCTTTGGCACTGAGGACAAAATACCCCTTGCTTGGTGACATGAGATAAGCTGAAGATTCAGCACCCACAAAGCGGAGCTCCATCTCATTGGTAAGCCGATCTTTGGGAGCCAATAATTGATCCCCCGCATAAATCTCACCTTCAATAGAGATCACGTAGTAGTTTTGGGCGAAAGCCACCGTAGTTGCAACGAGTAGAAGAAGGAGTGCGATGTTCTTCATCATTTGGCTGTTTTGGTAATCATCGATTTAAAGCGGGGCAAGCTATCCCAAATGTATTCTACCACTTTGATATAAACCAGGAGAATCAGGACGTTGATATGGATATTAAACAGAAAATAAGACGCGATAGTTAGCAAGATCAGGATGACTACCTCATCAAGTGTATTCAAAATCCATATACCCTGCTTGCTCTTAAATAAACGAACGAGCCAGCGTGGTTTCTCCAGGTCAATGTCCTTAAATACGCGCCAGGACAAAATCCCATAGGTGATCAACAATAATACAATCCAAAAGAAAGAGACGATGTTCTCACCGCCTACTAAAGTCAGATAAGCATTGTAAATGACCAACAGGCCAGGAATTTTTCCGAATGGTGTATCGTGTACGTCATTGTAGAAATCGCCAATAAGTACCACCTTACCTTGAAAAAAATCAGCCTGATCCTCCGGATGCATGAAGGCCCGCGATTCTAGAATATCCCCCATACTATAGATGGTGAAATTGCTCTCGCCCCCTAAGCTCCGCCCCGTACGAAAATCGCTATTACGTACTTTAAAGTCAACAATTGGTGCCGGGAGGGAAACACCTTGTGCGAAGCGATAAAGCCCGCCCTTGCGGATCAGTTCTTGCTGATGAAGTTGTTCGTACATCATGAGTGGAACCGTGGGGAGGCTGTCCGAAAACAGGAGCGGATACTTCAAAAACAAGCCTTGGGCAGAACGATAGGTGGCTACTGCCTGGCGTTCAAATTGAATCACAGTGGGCGAAGCGGTACCGCTAGTATCCACGTGAGTAACTCCCAATATTTTGCTGCCGAGCGAATCTACCACGGCTTGCAGGAGTGAATCCTGCTCGCTGTGGAGATCCAAAAGTACGTCCATGAGTACCAGGCGTGTCTCGTTGCGATATGGGACGATCATAGCCAGAAATTCCGCCAGCTGGCTCCGATCCGTAATGACCACACGGTGGTACGGGCTAGGTTCACCAAAGGCGTTCTGCTGGTCCAGGGTAGTTTTACTCTGAGAGATATCCACGAACAAAACGGACTCCGGATTCGGTTTGGGATCAATCCCTAACAAGCTTTTCTTGGTAAGTGCCGTCCATTTGATCAAAAAAGCTTCATCTCCAAAAGTGTAGGGCAACCTCAGCCAGAAGAAGGTAATGAGCAGCATTACCAGGGCATTGAAGGTAGTAAGTGCCCATATCCGATAAGGAGGAGAAGCTTTTGACATTTTGAATACTAATGAAACTTATCTAACTGGATAACTGCAGCCCAGATTATCGAAAGTACGTACTTTTATATTTATGCGAAATCACCCCCAACAACAAATCACCTCCTGGCTTCGGCCAGTAATTGTAACGGTCCTGTTTTTTTGTGGTATAACTGTACTATCAGCCCAACAAGAACAATATCTAGACTCTTGCTGGACCGCCCTCGAACAAACTTTGGCAGTTGATGATGCCACTACCCTTTGGCCACAGCTACAAGCTTTGGAAGAGGCGAGCCAACCTGAATATTTTGAAGACTTTTTGGAGCGTGCCCTGCCCTTTGTAACTCGCTGTTACGAAGCTGGCGCATATTCTGAGTCCAGCACTTATTTACAGCATTTAGATAGTGTCCTGAATCAGCCGGATCTCGCTGATGAGATCGCGATCTACCGCTGTGATGTCCTTTATCATTTAGGACGGGTTCATTCACTAATGCAAGAAACAGAATTGGCTCAGGCTTACGCAGAGGCGAGCATTGAATGTTCAGGAGAAAATGGGCTTACTTCAGTTTTGGGGTACAATTTACTGGGCGGTATATCCGAAAACCTGGACAATTTGGATGACGCTAAATCTTACTACCGTTTAGCCTTAGCTAAAATCATCGACGACGCAGAGATGGATGGTGCAAATGAGCGGGAGATACGGGAAAGTCTAGCCAACACTTTCTACGAAACAGGCCTTTACAAGCAAGCGCAGCAGGAGTACGAAACAGCTCTCGAGTTGAGTATACAAGAAAATGGACCTGATCATTACACGGTAGCAGGAGCCTTAATTAGTCTGGCAGCTTGTGAAGATCAACTGGGCTTGCTGAACAGGGCAAAACAGCACTATGAAGAAGCCTTGCGAATCCTTCAGTTGCAGGAGGATTTGGATGAAATGGTAATGGCTGATTTGTATTCCAAAATGGGGGTGGTTTTTTGGAAAAATAGTGCCTACGCAGAAGCTATTCGTTACTACGAGCAAGCCCGGAGTATCTACGAGCAACAAGCTGAACCACCACTTGCCAAGCTTGCGGCGGTGCATACCAATATGGCTAATGTTTACACCTCTAAAAAAGACTATGACCAGGCGCTGCATTTTCATCAGCAAGCATTAAGGCTGAATGAGCAATCTGACAACACCTACGGTATTGCTGAAAATTATTCTAATCTGGGTATAGTCGCCAGTAAAATGGAAGATTGGCCACTCGCCAAATCGTATTTTGAAAGGGCGCTAGAGCAAAGAACTGATGCTACAGATTTCAAAAGTGATATGGCCACCGATCATATCAATCTAGCTAATGCCAACCTGGCGTTGGGAGAGTTTGTTCCGGCCAAAGCTCATGCGGAGGTTGCTGCGGCTTTGCAACGTGCGTTGCTAGGTAAACGCAATCCACAACGCGCTTACACACTGATCGTCAAAGCTCGCATTGCGCAAGCCCAGGATAGAATTAGACGGGCGCTAGAAAACGCACATAAATCACTGATTGCTAATCACGAAACCTTTAGCGAATCTTTTAAGGGAAACAAGCGAGCCTCGCTCCCAGATCTAGAGGGGTATTTTCGTTATGATTATCTGCTGGAGTCACTTCTACTCAAAGCGGAACTACTGAAGGCCATTGCTGAGCGATACGATGAGCCCGAAGATTTAAGAGCGGCCCAGGTCTACTATCGTCACACTTTGGATTTATTGGATAAAGTTCGTCGCGAACTCACCAGCCGCGAAGATCAGATTACGCTAGTCGAAAATGTTTATCGCACGGCAACCGCAGCCATGGAAGGCTATCTTAAGCTGTACCAACAAACAGGGGAAGAAAGCTGGTTGGCGGATGCTTTTTACTGTTCAGAGAAAAGTAAAGCCAGTGTGTTGCAGGCGGCCATCATCGCTAATGAAGCGCAGCGGTTTGGGGGTGTTCCATCCGAACTACCTCAACAGGAAGCCCAACTCCAAGCGGATATTGGTTATTACAAACGCCAACTAGCCACAAGTGCGGATAGCCTTGAACGGCGAGAGTTGCGCGCGGAACTTTTTGCCAGTCAGGAAGCCTACAATCAACTACTGGAGGATTACCGCCAAAAGTATCCTGAATACTACGAGCTACGTCACCAACAGGAGCTCCCAACGCTCAGTGAGGTACAATTGGCTTTGCGGCCAGACCAAATGATCCTAAGCTACTTCACGACCGAAACTACAGTCTATCGCTTTGAAATTAGCCAGTCGAAAGTCATCTTGACTGCTACGCCCTTACCTGCCCGCTTCTCTAGCGATATCCGTGGGTTGAACAAGAGTATTACCCGCCAACTTGATGAGGTTTATTTGAAAAAGGCACGTCAGCTCGGGGAGCTTTTACTACCAACCACCCTAAATGAAGCGCAACAAGAACTCATTATCGTTCCCGACGGACTG
>JBCBWU010000136.1:0-19792 GCA_039816955.1 Bacteroidota bacterium | reverse complement strand
CAACGCTAGCGGAAAGTCACTGGTTTGGGCTACGTGAGAAAGGAATAATTGGCGGAGATTGGGCATTGACTTTTGTTTTTTGTGAAGATGTGGTTCGCGTTACTCACGGGCAGGCTCGCGTTGCTCGCGGTTGGTACTCGCTAGCGCTCGTGGGGGTGGCTCACTGTCGTTCGCGGGGATAGTTCGCCTGTGGCTCACGGTAAAAGCTCACGGTGTTCGCGGTTAGAGCTCGCCGAAGGCTCGCGGGTGTTTTTTATTTATTTCTTTTCTGTTAGTTACTAAAGAGCAATCAGTGTAATCATTTGTGATGATAGTTTCTGCGTTTAACAACTATCTCGCGCCGCATACATTCATAAACTATCTCTCCCTCAAACACCACCGCACCGCGAGTGTCACGAGCCTCCCTGTGAGCCATAGGCGAACTTACCCCACGAACCGCAGGTGAGTTTTTACCGCGAACGGCAGTGAGCCCCCCCCGCGAGCCCTTGGCGAGCTAAAACCGTGAGCAGTAGCGAACTCCACCGCGAACACCGTGAGCTTTAACCGTGAGCCACAGGCGAACTTCCCTACAAGTCCCAAAAATACAACTTCTCCTTCGCCTGTCGGCCGGCCGCTATTCCTGGGTTTTACCACGCTTGCGGAATAAGAATTGGGGGAAATCGGTCCATAAAACGCATCTTTTCGCCTGAATCCGGCGTTAAGAGAGAAAACACGGTGGTTTACCGCTTTTGGAAATTATTTATCAATCCGTCTCTTTGCTGCGTTCAATTCTCTATAGTAGCGTACTCGTTTTGCTTGTCCTTTCGTGTAAAGAGGATACCGTCAGAAGAACTGATTTTCTGATCCAAGGGATTGATGTTTCCCGTTATCAACTACAGATAAATTGGCCAGAGGTGGCAGATCAAGGCATCAATTTTGCTTTTGTCAAAGCTACTGAAGGTGCCACACACCTCGATACCTTGTTCCACAAAAACTGGCATGCTATTCGAGAGTCTGGGCTTCGGCGGGGAGCCTATCATTTCTATCGTCCGCAAACGGATGCGGCTAAGCAGGCTACTTATTTCCTTAAACAAGTAGACCTGGAAGACGGGGACCTTCCACCCGTTTTGGATATTGAGGTATTGGACGGCACCGATCCACGGGCCCTGGTTGATGACCTTCATATCTGGCTGGCAACTGTTCAAGAACACTTTGGTGTTGCTCCCATCCTATATACCAACCTTAAATTTTACAACCGCTACTTGGCGGGACACTTTGATGCGTATCCGCTGTGGATTGCGCGCTACAGTGATGAAAAGCCTGTATTGGCCTGTGGTCGTGACTGGCAGTTCTGGCAATATGGAAACCGAGGCACTCTTCCTGGCATTGAGGGCTATGTGGATTTCAACGTTTTCCAAGGCGATTGGCTCGCACTCGATAGCTTAGCGTATACCTACAATACAGCTTTAAGTTTTAGGCAAGATTAACGCCTCCTTAAGCTACACTTCACATTGCTCCTGCATATTTGCGGTGTCAATCATTGATTTCTTGCTGTCAATCTCTCTTATTTCGTTTTCCTGCAATAAGAAAGAATCGATCGAGGCCAGAACGTTGTTTCTCCAACCGCCCTCTAGCCTTTTTCTTTTCTTAGTCAAGCGTACCTTTTCCCATAACCATGCCGAATTATTTAATGCCTGCTTAATACCTACTTCACACCGAAGTAGTTTCTTTGCAAGCATAAGCTTTTATCCTATACTGTAGCCCTTTTGCTGTGTTCACACATTTTGGAGCACAGCTTTTTTTATGCTTTTCCAGCTCGGTGCCGTACCCGGAATTTGCTTCAACAAACGCTTGCGGAAACGATGATAATGTACCTCTATGGTATGTCGACTGCTACGGGTAAATTCTTTTGAAATGTAATCACTATCCTGTTCTGCAAGATTGCCCAGATTGCCAGGGCGTTCCCAGCGGCCCATTACCATATTGGCTGCTAGCTTAGACTGCAAGTCACTTAATGGCCAAATTGCGCCTTGGGGCTGAAAAAGACCAATGAAAATTAGACTGGGGTAATCCTGGTGAAACATGCGCAAATACAAGGGAACTCGATCGGCTTCTTCATAATTGATAAAATCCTTTTTGAAGAAAGGTAAAGTGATTTTGTAGCCCGTAGCGGCAACAATAGTATCATACTCCTCCGTATGACCGTCCTTGAAAGTGATCTGCTTTCCAGCAATTTTTTCAATACCAACTTTTGGATGAACCTTCCCGTGGCGAATCTTATACAACAACTCGGAGTTCATTGTAGGGTGAGCTGCCGTAAGGGGAAAATCTGGCTTTGGTAAGTTGTAAGCTTTGTAGTTGCCCACCATTAGCTTTAGCGTAAGGGCTCTGAACCAACGCGCCAAGGTTTTCGGTAAGTAGGTCAAAATAGTATTGAAAGTATCCGTGGGGCGGCCCAAAAAGAACTTGGGTACAATGTACTGCGCTCGGCGTATGCTAATGCCGGTATGCGCTGCTACCCGACTGATTTCCACGGCGCAATCGCAGCCAGAATTTCCAGAACCAACTACCAAAACCCGCTCGTCCTTAAAAGACGCATTCGTCTTGTACGCATGCGAGTGTAGGTAGCGGCCAGCAAAAGCTTCTGCTATCCCTTCCGGGTGACGAGGAACATTGTGATGCCCATTCGCCACAAAGAGGTAATCAAATACTTCCGTTTCACCAGAGTTCAGTTCCAATTCCCAGCGCTGGTCATCGAGCAGTGTGGCACGTTGAACGGAAGTATTAAAACGGATATGTGGATAGAGACCAAAATGCCTGGCGTAGGAACGAAAATAAGCCAACACCTGCTCGTGAGAAGGGTAATCTGGATAATCCTCCGGCATGGGATAATCCTCGAATGCCGAGAGTGTTTTAGAGGAAATAATGTGTGTGGTTTCGCAGACGCTACTGTGCGATATTTCTGGCGAGAAAATCCAGTTGCCGCCGATATCACTGTTTTGCTCGAAACAAACCACTTCAGGAACACCGGCTTGCAATAAATTCTTTATCGCTGTTATGCCGGAACAACCGGCTCCAATAACAGCCACACGGGCCCGTTGGTTAGGAGTACTCATGCACTTATTTTTTTGGCAAGATTGGTGGTTGCACTGACGTTGAAGAAACTTAGTGATACCAAGATTGGTAGATACTCAGGTTTCCCTTCTTCAAGTGCAGCATTAAAAAGGTAGGATTTTGGCGTAGGGAGATCCAAATTTGCTTTTCGCAAAAAGGGATTGACACCAAATATAAGACATCTGCCTATCTTGGCGCCGTCATGGAGAAAATGAAGCAGAAATTTGGTACAGGGCCGGTATTCTTCACCGCCATTTCCACTATCCTAGGGGCAATTATGTTCTTGCGCTTTGGTTTTGCGGTAGGAAGTGTAGGATTCCTGGGAACGATTGCCATCATACTAATTGGTCATGCCGTGACTATTCCGACAGCAATGGCCATTGCCGAAATTGCAACTAACCAAAAAGTAGAAGGAGGAGGAGAATACTATATCATATCCAGGTCTTTTGGTTTGGTCATTGGCTCCACCATCGGTTTGGCGCTTTATATGTCGCAAGCCATTAGTGTGGCCTTTTACATTATGGCCTTTACGGAGGCCTTTAACACCGGTATTGATTGGTTACTACAGAATGTGGAGCTACCAGCAACTGTTATTTGGCTAATAGAACAAAAGCAAACCATAAGTGTGCCAGCTTTATTACTCCTGACAGTCATTGTACTTACCAAAGGTGCTGACCTTGGAGTAAAGGCCCTTTATGTGGTGGTGGCTACTTTAGCTGTCAGCATGGTGGCTTTCTTCGCTGGCCAAACGGACTATGCTCAGACCCACGAACTTGATCCTATTGCCACCGTGTACAATGGAAACCAGGTGGATGATTCAACTACGATTGCACTACCGGAAGTACTTGCTCAAGCTGATAGCCTTAATACCGGAAGAGAAGTACCAACACTGCAATCTGCTCCAGCCCCTAGCGAGCCTGCTAATCCTGCTGTAACCCTGGGCTTTTTTACCGTTTTTGCTATTATTTTCCCCGCCTTTACAGGAATGACCGCAGGAGTTGGTTTATCCGGTGATTTACGCGATCCCGGTCGTTCCATTCCACTTGGGACACTTGCGGCTACCATTGCTGGTATGTTTATCTATTTCCTCATTGCCTACAAACTGGCCACTTCTGCCAGCCCCGAAGATCTGGCGGATACTTCCAAACTAGTTATGGCCGATATTGCCATACAAGGGTGGTGGCTCATTCCAGTTGGTTTAGCGGCAGCTACTATTTCTTCGGCCTTAGGCTCCATTATGGTGGCACCACGTACCTTGCAAGCGATTGCTCGTGACCACATATTTCCTACCCCGGCCATCAACGGCTGGCTATCGAAAGGAAGAGGCGAAAACGATGAACCATACAATGCTTCGGTAGTGACCGTGCTCATTGCTCTGGTTTTCATTTTCATGGGAGCTATTGATAGCGTAGCGGAGATTATATCCATGTTTTTCATGGTTACCTACGGTTCGCTATGTCTTATCTCCTTCCTGAATCATTTCGCTGCTGACCCTAGCTATCGCCCACGGTTCCGTTCCAAGTGGTTCATTTCACTATTTGGTGCGATTGCCTGTTTTGGTTTGATGCTCTTCATGAACGCTACCTACGCGCTCTTGGCCTTAGTATTTATCGTTGGGCTTTACTTTACCATCGCTTCTTTCAACCGCGATAAGCGTAGTATTGCGGTCATCTTCCAGGGGGTAATCTTCCAGCTAAGCCGTCGCTTGCAAGTTTTCCTGCAAAAGGCCGATAAAGAAAAAGGAAGTTGGCGCCCATCTGCGGTAGCACTTACCAGTGACTCCTTCCAGCGCCTAGGTGCTTTCGATATGCTGCGCTGGATATCAGAGAAGTATGGCTTTGGCACCTATATCCACCAAATAAAAGGCTACTTATCGCGGCAAACTAATCACGAGGCAAAGGTTATAAAAGAGCGCCTGATCCGGATGGGAGAGGTGAGCGATAGTAACATCTACATCGATACGCTCATTAGTCCTTCTTATACCTCCAGTGTAGCGCAGGTGATTCAATTGCCCGGTATTGCGGGTACGGAAAACAACCTATTACTGCTTGAATTCTCGAAAAATGATCCGGAAGATTTGGGTGACATTATCGACAACTTTAAACTCATCCGCTCTATTGATTTCGACATCGCTATTCTAGCTAGTTCGGAACGTAGTTTTGGTTTGAAAAAGCAGATTCATATTTGGCTTACCAGCCAAGATTTTGACAACGCCAACCTGATGATTCTCTTGGCCTATATCCTGATAGGTCACAAGGATTGGTCTGGAGCAGAAATCAAGATATTTGCCCTCTACCCAGAAAACACCTGTGATGCCGAACGCGAGCATTTATATCAGTTGATTGAAACAGGACAACTCCCTATTTCTACTCAGAACATCGAGGTTATTGCCCGCGATCCCAAACTAGATACCCGTAGTGTTATTACTGAAAAATCACAAGATGCGGACCTCACCATTTTAGGTTTCCGCGAAGAAGCGGTAAAGCACAATGGAAAAGAGGTATTTGCGGACTACGGAAACATTGGCAACATCCTTTTCGTTAATGCAGTAGAGCAAAAAGAAATCAAATAAAGGACATTTGATTGAACGGTCTAGAAACAGCCTTGGACATAGTAAATGCCTAACAAAGCACCGCACCACCCACCATTTGGTCTATAGCTGCTCCCTATCCATCGAATATGTAAACACCTCGTTTGGGTAATGACCAAAAAATCCACATATTGCACAACCCCTGCTACCCGCTAGTGTTAGACTTAGAGGGTACAGTAAATCAGGAATATTGCACTATGAAAAATAAAACAGTGGCTGGACTTCTGGCCCTGGTTGCCGGATACATGGGCTTGCACCGTTTTTACCTGGGGCAAGTTGGTCTTGGCATTGCTTACATCGTGCTTCTGCCTATCTTTTTGATCAACAGCCTGTGGTTCATGTTGCTCATTGGTGTGGTGGATGCCATCGCACTATTTTCTATGGATCAAGAAGCGTTTGACAAGAAGTACAATAAAGGCTACGAGGGTCAAAGTCAAAACCGATCCGAGCGGCGCCAGCAGCGTGATTTTAATCGCGATGAGCGCTACCGCGAACGTAACACCCGTAGAAAAGCCGATACGACTCCTAGCAGGTCAAAGCGAGCACGGAATAACCCGTATATGAAAACGGGCAAGCAGAAGTTTAAAGACTACGAGTATGAAGGTGCCATTGATGATTTCAATAAGGCCCTCGAAGTAGACCCACAGAATATTGCCGCCCACTTTAACTTGGCCTGCGCTCACTCCCTCATGGAGCATAAGGACAAGGCTTTTTATCATTTGGACCGCGCAGTAGCATTGGGCTTCGATGACTTTAACACTATAAAAACACGTGATCACCTGGCTTATCTTCGGATTCAGCCAGAATTTTTGCAATTTGAAGCCAATAACTTTCGCTTGGCCAAACAACTTAAAGCCCCAAAAGAGAATCTATTGGATGAGCAGCCCACCCAGCGGTCCCAGCAATCTGACTTGCTCGAACAACTACAAAAGCTGGCGAAACTGAAAGAAAAAGGCTTGCTCACTGAAGAAGAATTTAAAGTGCAGAAAGAAAAGCTGCTCGCGAGCGACTAAGACGACGACAACTCCCACGAACATGATAGCTGAAAATCTCATATCCGACGCCATTATCCCCCTGCGGACTTCCGATACCGGCTCCGAGGCGCTAGGTATCATGAATGAGTTCCACATTCGACATTTACCTATTGTCAATAATGAGGAGCTACTTGGGTTATTGTCTGAGGACGAAATCTTAGATCACGATGCCGAAGAACCTGTTGGCAGCTATCGTCTCCACCTCCTGCATACCTTTGTTCGCGTTAACGATCACCTTTACGACGTAATGCGCCTAGTGGCAGAATATCAGCTAACTGCTGTTCCTGTAGTTGACGATCAGAAACGATATATCGGTATTATTACCGCGGAAGACCTTATCCGTCAATTCGCGGAAAGCGGCTCTTTCCGCGAGCTTGGCGGATTGATAGTTCTGGAAATGTCGCGACAAGATTACTCCCTGGCCCAATTGGCTCGCATTGTCGAGTCTGAGAATGCCGTAATTCTCAGCGCACAGGTCAATACGTTTCCTGACTCTCCGCGCATTGAAGTCACCTTGAAAGTCAACAAGCAGAATATCCTCAATATCATTGCTTCTTTCGAGCGTTTCGACTACGAAGTCAAAGCAACCTTCAACGAGCTAGAATATTCCGACGGCCTACGCGAACGCTACGACAGCCTGATTAGCTATCTCAATGTCTGACCTCCGGGTATTTGGTATTCGACATCACGGTCCTGGTTCCTCCCGACGGTTGGTTCAGGCCCTAGAGCAATGGCAGCCCGACGCGGTATTGATCGAATTTCCTACCGACGCACAATCAGAACTCGTACAGGCAGGTAAACTTCAGCTAGAGCCGCCCGTAGCACTGGTCATCTACGATCAACAAGATATCCAACAAGCATTTTACTATCCTTTTGCTCGCTTCTCCCCGGAGTGGCAGGCACTACAGTGGGCGATGCGCAACCAAGCTGCCGTGCAAGCCATGGATCTACCTATCACGCACCAGCTTGCGCTCCGTAAACGTCCCCAACTATTGGTAGCACCTACTGATACTAAACTCCAACGAGACCCACTGGGTGAGATGGCTCAATTGGCCGGTTATGAAGATCGCGAGCAGTGGTGGGAGATCACCTTTGAGCAAACCGAAGATGACTTTGCTTTATTCGACGCCATTAATGAACTAATCAGTGCCCTGCGTTCAGAGGGTAATACCAGCAGCCAAGAGACACTACTCCGTGAAGCCTATATGCGCAAGGTTTTACGCAAAGCCATGAAAAGCGGCTACGAGCGCGTAGCAGTAGTATGCGGTGCCTGGCACAGCCCTGCAATCTTGGATTGGAAGAAATATAAGGCTACCGCCGATAATCAAGCATTGCGTGGCCTGCCCAAAGTAAAAACGAAGGCCGCCTGGATTCCCTGGAGTTATCCTCGCCTGGCCAAGGAAAGCGGCTACGGTGCCGGAGTACACTCTCCTGCCTGGTACGAACTCAGTTATGACTACCAGCGCGAGGCCAGTATTCACTGGATGGTAAAGGCAGCCCAGTTGCTACGTGCAGAGGGGATGGACACCTCTCCAGCACATGCACAAGAAGCAGTGCGGTTGGCCAGTACCCTGGCGGGTATGGACCAAAAAATCATTCCCAGCCTAGACGACCTGAAATACGCCGCCCTCAGCACCTTGTGCGAAGGCTCGGCGGAACGTCTTGCGCTAATTGAGCGCCAGCTCATGCTAGGAGACAGAGTGGGCACTGTACCAGAAAATGCAACAGTAGTTCCGCTACAAAAAGACCTTTCGCAGCTATTGAAAAGCAGCCGCCTCAACAAATACTGGGGCAAGGTGGGAGAACAATGGCTAAAAGCCACAAAGGCTAACCCTAGAGGCGGTCTGGACCTCCGTACTGATAGTGATCTACTAAAGAGCCAGTTGCTTCACCGCCTGAGAATTCTCGGAATTAATTGGGGCGCTCAGCAGGCGAATAGTAAAAACGACTTGGGTGCTTTCAAAGAACTGTGGATTCTACATTGGCAACCAGAGTTCAGCCTGTATGTATTGGAAGCAGCCATGTGGGGAAACACGGTGGAAGAGGCGGCTGACCAAAAACTACGCCAGCAGGACGAGCAGGCCAACATTGCTGTACTTGCTGAGGCCGTACTGCAGGGCCTACGCGCCGGGCTAAAAAGCGGCGTGCAAGTAGTGACGCAACTCTTGCAAGATCGTTCCGCTCTGACCAAAGATGTACAAGAGTTATTGGCGGGTATGCCAGCCCTGATCAAGATTATCCAATACGGAGATGCTCGTAAAACAGACGTAACAGCGCTGGCCGTATTGGTAGAGGAAATAGCCCCTCGCCTCGCCACGAGTTTACCGGGAGCAGCAATGGGAATTGACGAAGAGGCGGCCCAACTCCTCCTCCGTGACTTTTTGGCAACACACCGGGGGTTAAGTCAACTGGAGCTTCCTTTACTAGAGGACCATTGGTGGCCAGCCGTGCAGAAACTTGCCAATATTCCTGGCATTGCGCCTTTACTAAAGGGATTAGCTACGCGCTTACTTTTTGATCAGGAACGTCTAGATCTTTCGGAAACTGCTCACCGGATGGATTTTGCGCTATCTCCTGGTAATGAACTCTTGGATGTGGCTAATTGGCTCGCCGGTTTTTTGAACGGTAGTGGTTTGCTGCTCTTGCACCACCCACCTTTATGGCAGGTAATTGACCGCTGGGTAGCGGCTTTAGATATGGATACGCTGCAGGGATTATTACCGCTCTTGCGCCGTACCTTCTCTTCTTTCTCGCCTACGGAAAGAAAGCGAATGCTGGAACTGGTGAAAGCACCACTTGCTGCTGATGAAGCTGCTGTTGTTAAGGTAAAAACGAAGGCTAATAAACCCAATGGTTTGGCAGAGCAGCTACTAGCAGATATTGACAGTTGGGTTGTGAGCTAGTCCATAGTTACCAGACAACAATGGAAAACCAATGAAAAAAAAGGTATTTAAGACCATCTCTTTGCTAGTAGGTCTATCTATAGGCCTCCTCTTAGGCGAACTAGCCTCTAGGGTATTTCTTTTTGGAATAGATGCTTTCTCCTATCGCAAAATGCAATCGATGACCAAGTTAGCTTTTACCGGTTATCTACAGCCGGCAAAGAGCAACAAGGTATTATATGAGCTAAAGCCCAATATTCAAGGAGTTTTTAAAGGAAGACCATTAATCACCAATAGCTACGGACTCCGTGATCAAGAATATACCTTAACCAAGTCAGACAATAAGATTAGAGGTGTAGTACTGGGCGATTCCTTTACAATGGGAAGTGGGATTACTTTAGAGGATACTTATCATTATATCCTAGAGGAAGAACTCAATAAAAATGAGGCAGGTGATATACAATTTGAAATAATAAACTTTGGCACCTCAGGGTATAATCTACTCAACTACCAGGGGCTTATGGAGCATAAAATTGATGCTTTTAGTCCAGACTTTATTCTTATTGGCTTTTGTGCCTACAACGACTATTATTTACCGCGGCAAAGCCACTATAATGGAAAGTTCAAAGCGAAATCTCCAAAAGACACCACAAATCCTTTCTTTAAGTTCTACTTACTCGAAATCATCAAATCACAGTTGGGATTGGTTGAAATGAATCGAAACCATAAAGTAGTAATAGGCAAAGAGGAGACGGCATTTATCAACGACATGTTTGGGCAGTTCGCGCAAAAGAGTCAAGAACTGAATATTCCGGTTTTTATTCATTACTTAGCCTATCACCCAGACCAAGGCAATCTGCCATTGATCAAACAAATAGCAAATAAGCACCATCTTCACTTTATTGACTCTTTTGATCAGTTGGATACTGATCATCCAGAAAAGTACACTCTTAACTTACTAGATAGTCATCCTAATCAATATGCAAATGAAATATTTGCCAATTCGATCTTAACTTTTCCCGCCTTCAGGGCGCTTATTCAAAGGCTTCAATAACTCACTTATTGATTAATCACCCGGAAAATAATCATTAGCACTAGCAGGAATACCAAAAGGAAGATAATGCCCAGCGCCGGATCGTCCATAGCTTTGTCCCATAAAGGTTCCAATCGTTTACGTCCGACGGTAAACGCAGCAATGACAATCATGATGCCGATTACCCAACGGCCTTTAGTTCCCATATCTTCCAGTTTAGAATTGGCAGCAAAGGTAATACTTGAGTAAAGCAAAGTGCAGGTATTTCCTTAAACTCATGTCTGGTTTGTCGTACTTAGAACTCCAAAACATCGGGGTAAAAACAAACCTTTCGAAAGTAGAAGGATTGTTCCTTCTTACAACTCGTACTGGCGGCTAATCCACATATCTTGAACAAAGGACATTTCTATCTCAACATGCAACTTGATATTTGGTCCATATTGATTTTACTTTTCCTGGCGCAAGGGCTCTATTTGCTGAGCACATTAATACTATCCACTCATGAAAGAAAGTATTATTGGAATCGTTTTTTGGCGGGTATTCTACTTGGTGTACTGTGGTGGTTAATGGAGTTTCTTTCCATCAGGAATGTGCTCGAAATTCCGCTCAATATATTCTACGGTACCCGCTATGGATCGTGGTTGCTTCTGGCACTACTGTTCGTTGCCATTTTTCTTTACCTCTTATCCCAGAGCGATATTTATCGGCGAGCGATGGATTATCTCTACGTTTTGCCGCTGGGTTTATTCGTCTACGCCGCGAGCTATAAGTTGGCTGGTGTCCAGTAGACGAAAGTTGAGCTACCGCAAAACAAATACCAGAGCTCTAGCTTAAAGACCAAAGCTAAAAGTCAATATCGCCAGCAGTTGGAGCAGTTGATGCAAGCACAGAAACCTCACCTCACTCCTGAGCTTCGCTTAAAGGACTTGGCAGGAATGCTACAAATTCCTACTCACCATTTATCTATTCTCTTCTATTCAGTGCGCTGCTCTTCGGTTTCCACACGGAGCCTACTTCTTACCAACTCGACATTGGACGTACCTATATCGGTTTTGACGTAGAGCGTTTTTTAGTAGGAGAAGTTTCTAGGCGCTTTAATGAGGCCGCTGCCAACATCACCATCACTGGTGAGGATATCTCCACGCTACAAGTGGCACCTTAAGGGACAACTGTGGCTGGATGCTGAAACTCACCCAACGATTCACTTCAAGTCGACAAAAGTGACCCAAACCGAGGAGGGGCAGTACTTGATAGAAAGCGACTTTACCATCAAAGGAATTACCAATAAGGTAAGTTTTCCCATTGACGTACAAGGGCCGTTTAAGGATCCAACACAAAATATTACACTCGGTCTAAAAGCTGAATTCACCATCGACCGCTTTGACTACGGTCTGCAGTTCAACAAGACGATGGACAACGGCGAGTTGTTTATTGGCCGAGAGGTGAAGATTAAGATTAGAGCGCTGGCGGTTGAAAAGAGCCCTACAGACGGACGGCATCTTGGAGATGCCTTCCGTCTAGCCTTGGAGCTGCCTTCCGTCTAGCCTAGAAACTCCAGTCGCGTTTCCAGACATCAATCAAATCAAAGCTGATCTTAAAGGAGGTATCTGGCTGGCGATTATTAGCGTCTGCTAGAACCCCAAATAGACCCACTCGAAGACGACGACGTGGTCCCACTTTGAACACCCGCTCTACGCCAGCAAAAAATTCTTGGTGGCGATAGTCACCATCTTTGAGCCAGAGTAAACCGCCCCCCGCTACCGTCTTAATGCGGGTCTTTTTCAGCAGCGGTATATTATTGATAATAGCGCCATTGAAGTGGTGGATGAAGTGCAATTCAAAGTGCAAATTCGTAGTTGCTAGAGAAGTATCCAGCATCTGAAATGTTCGCAGTGGATTGGAGTACAACAGGGGATCGCTTTCGCGGAATTGCTTCCAGTCAATAAAGCGCAGATCTTCGGTATTGACAAATTGCCCCAATTGCGCCCGGTAGTGCGTGTTTCCGATAGGGCCTAGAATAATTTCCTGTTCCATGGCCGCTTCTACGTAGTCAAAGCGGATATCACTCCCGAAAGTATTATCCCAACCTCGCCGGTGCATTAAACTGAAAGTAGGCCACTTACTGCCCAGGATGATCTTACGATCAGGTTCTCGCATGTAGCGTTGCCCGGGAGTAAAACTGAGGGTATTGGTAGTAATAAAGCCTTGGTAGCGTTCGAAATCAATCGGGGCATCATCATCCGTGACGACATTATCTATAAACGAGCCAACATCGTAGGTAGTGATCGGCTGTCGATCATTCCAGTCGAAGCTAGAGTGTAAACGTAAGCCGTTGGTAATTTCAATCGCGTGCGTTACCCGCAGAGCATCTAGCAAAATGTAGTTACTAGGGCGAAGCAGGTTGAGGTAGGCATCAAACTCGTTGATAGCCTGAAAGGATCGTCCACCGCTGATCGAAACATCTCCCATACGGAAGGGATCGTAGCGGAACCAGGAACTAAAGTTGCCCTGGATATCTTGGTTACGTAGGCCAAAATCCAGCGTACCAGAATTACTCCATATTTGCCCATTTTCATAACGCTTAAAGCGAGATACATAAGGGCCTACGCGCCATCCTCCAACGGGATTAAAGTCAATCATCGAGGTCAGCGAGCTTACGTAAAGGTGGGATTGTTCGCGCCAGTCGCGTATACCTATTCCATCCCACGCAATTTCCAGTAGGCTGATTTTATTATACAAATGCTCCAAGCTATCGCGGTAAGCGGGGCTATTGTGTACGTTTTGAATACTATCACGCAGGCGAATCAATTTTGCCTCTCGATCAGCTAGTGCTTCCGTACGGGTACCAGCCCAGTATTCACCATCGCGCTCGTAAGCCTCACGTGTGGTAACGGCTACTTCATTCCCAAAGAACTTGTCGGGAAATTCATAGTTGTGCTGATAGTCCGAATAGCTGAGAACCGTACTTCCTTTAAACGTCTTTTTCTTGCCCTGCTTTGTGCTGTAAATGAAGGCTTGTCGTTCTACAATCCACAAGCTGTCCTGCACTTTGGTATAGGATTGTTCGATCCGAAAATCATCACCGAACAGGAGGGTTCCTTTGGGTAGCTCCAGCTCTAGGTTCAGGATAGTCCACTCGTCCTCCACAATCCAGACGGTCCCTTTTACAGTAGAGTTTCCTTCCTTACGGGGAATGACCTTAATTTCGTTGATATGCTGTCCATCTACGTAGCGGCTCCCCACCAGTTCGTACTTGTAGGATAAAATCGCATTGTTGCTAAAAGGCGAGATAACGGGCGCATCCGCAATACCCGGTAGGTAAACCAGATTGCGGTAGAAATTAAAATCGGTTTCCGCAAAAATGGGGAGGAATAATCCTCGGGTATCACCGTAGGCCTGGTAAGCGGTTCGCTCTTCTTTGTACTGCCGTGGGTAGCGATAGTTGAGCATCACCTCCATCTCTATGAGGTTTAGCCCGTCTAACAAAGCTTGGTTTGCTTTGGCCTCAGCCGCAAACGGATCAGCCCCAGGGACACTTACGTCTATTTCTACAGCTGGTTCTTTAGGCGCTACCTCGATATTTTCTGTTTCTTCAATTGCCTTCAAGTACACCTTGGTCCGATAACTATCAGCCGCTTTCAACTGCTGGTCCTTGTTTTCAATGACCTGCTTGATAATAGCAAAAGCCGGATCCTTTTGGCTCGCAGATACTACAATTTCTTCCAGCTCCAATGCTGCGGTCTGCAATTGAATATTAACCCAGGCGGTATCTCCTACCAACAAGACGCGCTCCGAACGGCTTTCGTAACCCAGGCTAGAAAAGACGAGATTGTACTCACCTTCTATATCCACACGCATTTCATAATTACCGTCGCCATCGCTGACCGTACCGGTTTGCAATTGCTGTACGTAAATATTGGCGTAAGGGAGGGGTTCGCGAAATTCGTTGGTGATCCGGCCGGTGATAACTTGAGCAGATAGTAGGGTGCTACAGAGCAGCAGTGCTAGTACCGCTAAGAGTTGGAGTATCTTAGGCCGGGTCGGGAGACTCGCCCTGAACGGGAGACTCTGCCTGAACGGTTTATTTTGGGGTGATAAGTCCATGTGTGATCGTGGTAATATACATGACGCGGAACGTTTAGGGCCAAGCCCTAAGCGTTTTGGTCAGCATATACTGTACTTGAAAATGGTTTGGAAGCAAACCTTTTCGACGTCAGTATAACTTCCTTCTATACAAAGAGACGCAATATTAAGGGCAAAGGATGTTTCTACGATCTTAAAAAACTGAGGATAGTGTTAATTATTGTTTAAAGGGGCATTTAGCGGGCGAGTCGGGGACTCTGCCCGAACCAGGAGACTCTGCCTGAACGGTGAGACTCGCCTCAGCTAGCTAGGTGCCGCAAAAGGTTTGATAATTGCTGTCGAAGCCAGCAGGTACGGCCTGTAAAGCTGCGGCGTGCACGTCATAGTTATAAGGCGTAGCTGCTTGTGCAAGCATTACGTGGAAGGGGTCATAATCACCGTTTACGGCAGACTGCAGTGCCGCTTCAACCATGTGATTTCTGGGAATAAAGGCAGGATTATTGGCCTGCATTACGGCTTTGGCCAACTCCATTCCACCCGTTTCGCTTAGGCGTCGTTTCCAGCTCTCGTGCCAGGCTTCAAAGGCGGCACTGGTGTAAAGCGGCTCTTCAGGAAATTGCTCGGTGCTTAGAGAAACGAAAAAATTGGTGTAATCCGCAGCATGGTGCTCCAAGAGGTAGAGCAGCTCATCAACCAATATTTTATCCCCAACTTGTATCTGCGTGATACCCAGCTTACGCAACAGCATGCGATAATAACGATCACCAAAACGGCGAGGAAAATCATCTAAAACAGCGCGCGCTTTGCTGGCCGCCTCTTCTTCATTATCCGAAATGAGCGGTAGTAAAGTGCCCGCGAAGACTACCATATTCCAATGGGCAATCTTGGGTTGATTACCAAAAGCGTAACGGCCATCACGATCAATGGAACTGAAGACTGTTTTAGGATCGTAGGCATTCATAAAGGCACAAGGACCGTAGTCGATTGTCTCTCCTGCAATACTTACGTTATCCGTATTCATCACACCGTGAATAAAGCCCACTCGCATCCACTCGGTCACGAGGTGAATTTGCTGCTCAATTACTTTTTCAAGTAGTGCTATAGCTGGATTTTCTGCCTCTTTCAGCGCTGGGTAATGCCGACCAATTACGTAGTCGAGAAAAGCTTGCAAATCTTCCGTACTACCTTGCTGCAACACGTATTCAAAAGTTCCAACCCGAATGTGGCTCGCCGCAATACGAGTCAGCACCGCTCCGTCTTGAATAGGCTGGCGGTAAACTTGCTCTCCAGTTGAAACAACTGCCAAGCTACGTGTACTGGGAATACCCAAATGGTACATAGCCTCACTGATGATATACTCCCGCAGCATGGAGCTCAAAGTAGCACGACCATCACCGCGGCGGGAATAGGGCGTGCGCCCGGATCCTTTAAGTTGAATATCCACCCGCTGATTAGCTGGAGTGAGCTGTTCACCGAGTAAAATAGCCCGGCCATCCCCCAGTATATTGAAGTAGCCAAATTGGTGTCCGGCATAGGCTTGGGCAAGCGGTAAAGCGCCTTCGGGTACTTTGTTGCCAGAAAAGATAGCGGTTATCTCTTCTTCCTGATCTGTTAGAAAAGACAGACCTAAATCTGCTGCTAACTTATCGTTCCACAGCTGCAAACTCGGTTCTCGTACCGGACCTGGCTGCTGTAAACTGAATAGTTGCTCCGGTAGATTCCGGTAGGTATGGTCCCAATTCCAGTTTTTTGGTTTGCTATCACTCATGCTAAAGGCCTCCTTGCGGACTGATATTTAAGGCAGTAACGACACTGCTTCTATGAAAACCGGTGAAGGGAGAACAGGTTCATTTGAGAGTAAGCGCTTGAGTTAATCTTCTTTTTTACTGCGTACCGAACTTAGCATTTAGTTTTCCTTCTGGGCAAACTGAACCAGAACATCCAGATCTACGTAGCGCAGGGCCTCCTCAGCACAAGCTTCTAACACCAACTTTGGAGCAGCGCCATGCTCGTATGCCTCGCGCCAACGCAGCGCACATAGGCACCACTTATCACCGGGCTTTAATCCAGGAAATTGATAGGCAGGAATGGGTGTACTCAGATCATTGCCACGGCTCTTGGTAAACTCCAAAAACTCCTCCGTCATGATAGCACATACCACGTGGCGTCCGCTATCGTACACATCGGTGCGGCAGAAGCCATCGCGGTAGAAGCCCGTGAGGGGTTCATAGCAACAGGGGATGAGATCTTGGCCGAAAATATTCTTAGGCATGGCCGAATCATTTTCGGAATCTAACGCTGCGCCCTTGAGTCCGTTCACTGGTGTTGCAGGTTTTTCGCAGTTCAGTTGATCAGAAGCTGTTGGTGGTGGGCAAATGGTATCAGCTTGAACGGAATGAAAACTTGTCACAGCCTCATCATGAAGTTGGGATGGGTACTCCTCGGCCCCCAGAACCGAAAAACGCCAAAAGAGGACAGAACCCATTAAAACTAATAGGACAGCGAGTAGTGTATAAAGAGAAGTACGAAGCAGCATTACTAAAGCACATTAATTCACCATCCTGAACTCTTGATGAGGCAGAAGGTTCAGGATGGTGTGCTAGAATCATCTTCTCTTAAATTATTAATCGCTAGCTCAACAGTTCATATTTCAAGAAACTAGTAATAAACGACTAAACCTTGGCTATGCTTGGACGGTCTCTGACACCAAACAAACCCACAATCCGGTCCAATTGAAAATACCCCAGCACTACAAACACCGCCGTCGGAACCAACCAAATCCCATTTCCAACAAAGTCATGCGCCACGTGGAAGGCAACAATATTAAAGACTACTGGTAAGAGCAGTAACCAAGCGACAAAACGGAAACGCGGCACCAACAACAGTAGCCCGCCTATAATTTCCGCCAAGGCCACCACTACGAAGAGGTAAGTAGTAAACATAGCTCCCATAAAAGCCTGGGCAGTAGGATCAGCGGGTGGCTCCACGGGGATAAAACCTAAGAATTTATTCAAGCCAAAAATGAGCATCAATACGGCCAGAAACCATGATGCGATATTTTCGATCTG
This sequence comes from Bacteroidota bacterium, assembly GCA_039816955.1. GTDB lineage: Bacteria > Bacteroidota > Bacteroidia > Chitinophagales > Saprospiraceae > Lewinella. The sequence continues at coordinate 2,009 of JBCBWU010000136.1, read as the reverse complement.
CTTATTCATTACTATTGATTTAGAGATTTGATAATAGAAGCGGCTTCCACCCGATTACGGTAGTCGCCGCCTTCGGATTGGGCGAAGGAGATGGTGCCGTCTTGTTCGATGATAAAAGTGGCAGGGATTGGGAGTTCACGCGAGTCATCCGCATAGAAGCTATCGTAATCGTAGCCTAACTCGGCCATAGTGGCCAGTGGCTGTTCGCCATACTGAAAAATGGTAGTGTATTGACGGGCGACCAGATTACCATTATCGCTAAGGACCTCAAATTGCAGCTCGTTTTTCTCTTTGATGTTCAAAGACTCGTCTGGCGTTTGAGGAGAAATCGCAATCAGGGTAGCTCTAGCCTTCTGCAAGTCTACCAGCACTTGCTGGTACTGGGCCAGTTGCAGGTTACAGTAGGGGCACCAGGTACCTCGATAGAAAGTTAATACTACACGGTGCTCTTTTAGCACTTCATAAAGATGGACTGGCTGGCCCGTAGCATTAGACAGCGTAAAATCAGGTGCTTTATCGCCAACACCTCGTTTTAAAACGGAAGGATAATTCTCTTGTAAAGCTGCTGCATCCGTATCAAAAACGTTAAGAGCCGCTGGAGGTAGCATACTAGCGAGGTTCTCCCGAAGATTTTTGAGCCCCTCTTGATAAGAGGGAGTTTCCACTTGATTCATGTTCGAAAAATTGTGATGTTTTAAAATAATTACACCACAAAATTCCGCCCATCTAACCTCAATAAAAATGAACTACTGCAGGAAAAATGATTGAACTGGTTTAAGATTTTCGCGTCTGCCGCGAACGTATCTTGCTTAAAAACTCAGCGGTAATGCCTAAATAGGAAGCTAATACGTATTGGGGTACCCGATTGGCAATGTGAGGATATTTTTCGAGGTATTCAAAGTAACGTTCCTCTGCGGTTTTGCCAATATTAGAAATAACGCGGCGACGAGAATAAGCAAAAGCTTTTTCAGTAGTGAGGCGGAAATACTCACTGAGTGCGTGTATCTCTTTACACAAAGTCTCAATGTCTTCGTACTTCATTTGGAAGATGATAGAATCTTCCAATGCCTCCGCATAGTTGGTAGCAGGAGTTTGGGTAACATAGCTGTAGAAATCAGATACGAACCAGTCCTCTACTCCAATGCTTACCGTATGTTCCTTGCCATCTTGGTCCAGGTGGTACACTCGAAATGCTCCCTGCACCACATAGTTACGATGTTGGCAAACAAAGCCCGGCTGCACAATGAACTGCCGCTTTTTCACCCTAGTCGTACGAATAATAGAAACAAAACGCGCCGCCTCCGTTTCCGATAGGGTCACATACCTCCCAACATTATCTAAAATACTTTTGTACTTAGCTAACTCCATAGCGCCAAAATAAGCAAAAGGGGCTTATTCACCGACCCACTCCCTGAGGAAACGATGGGTCAGTGAATAAGAACTCAAACTTTAATTACTCCCACCCAAGAAAGCCTGAACACCAACATCTACCCCAATACGAACAATGTCATTAGAGGTACCAAAACGGATACTAGGTCCAATCTCTAGGGCTACATTAGGCGTAATAAAGCTATTAATACCGCCGCCTACTGCAATCTCAAGCTCCGTATCGGTGATGGGTTCTGCACCAGGAAAACTACTCTCTTGTCGGTTGTGGTTGATATTGAGGCCGCCGCCCAAAAACCACAGTTGGTGACCACTACTATCAAAGTAATAACGAGCTTGTGGACTGATACCAAAATTAGTGGTACTGAGGCTTCCGCCGAAAATAAAATCGGTATTGCCAAATCCGATACGGACTCCGCCCCCCAGTGCTAGCTGCGGGCTGAAGAAGTAAAATAGCTGTGGCTGAACGACAAAGTTATTGCCACCGCCATTATTAATGCTAAAACTAGCAGCACCGGTAGTTCCTCCTACCATAAACATCCCTTGCTGAAGATCGGCACTTGCCGTACGGCGGTTACTATAGCTTTCATCGTTGAAGAACATATTGATGCTTGCTCCAAAAG
>JBCBWU010000135.1:0-19873 GCA_039816955.1 Bacteroidota bacterium | reverse complement strand
TGTAATGTTCGTTTATTCCCCTTTCTACCGCCTTGGTCTGCTGCTGCTTATTGTAAGTCTAATCTCCAGTACATCCATTGCCCGGGCCAACACTACTCCTGCCGACTTACTAGCTAAGGCGCAAGAAGCAGCCACCAATAGTAATTCTTCGCTTGCTCAAGAGCATTACAATCAATTAGCAAAAATCTGTACGGAAGGAGAAATGCAAGAAGAAGCTTGCTTTGCCTGGTACGAGCCCTATGCATCCTTTCTTATCAGTAAGGGCGATATGGCCGGAGCAGTAAAAAGTTATGTGGATGGTTATGAATTCGCCAAACAGAAGGAAAATGTGCGCTGGCAGGCCAGTTATTTGGAAGCTCAGGCGGTAATGCTAGAATTGAGTACCGGAAGCAGAGAAGCAATCAAGAAGAAATTCTTGGAACTGATTCGCCTTCCCGAAAATGAACGTACCTGGGCGGGTTGTACTCGTCTGGGCATGATTTATATCTTAGAAGGGAAGCCAGATTCTGCAAAAAATTTGCTGGATCGAGGCTATGGTATAGCTGATCAAAAAACTGATCAGGTGAAACGGGAGTCTGCTTTATCTGAGGTACTGCATGTACAGTCGGTTTGGGAGCGCACCTTCGGCTCCCGCAAGAAGGCTATTTCACTCTGCCTGGTAGAGTTAGATATGCTTCCAGAAGGAAAAAGAGGGGCCTTGAAACGGGAAGGAATTTATCAGAATCTAGCCCTAATTTTTGGTAGCCTTAAGGACTCTGAAAAAGCAACTTACTACACCAGAGAACGTATTCGCTTGGTTGAAGAGTTTGGCTTACCGCAGCACTCAAAAGCCTGGGCCCAACTTAATTTAGGCTACCACTTATTCGCTCAGAGAGATACCAACGCTATCGCGGTCTTCCAGGAAGCTTATGATTATTTTAAAGATCGGGATGATACCAGAGCCTTGTTAATCGTCACTGTTGGCTTTGTGTTGACTCACATGAAGATGGATCAGTACGAAGCTGCTGGCTACTGGCTACAACAAGCTGCCACCTATGTAAACGGGGACCGCTTTGCGCAGGCTTCTTGTTTGTTTTACGAGGCACATGGAAAATATGAAAGATATCATGGGCGACTCAACGCTGCAATACTTGACTTTGAAAAGGTAGTGCAATTATCCCAGGAAACTCAGCTGTGGGAAGACAGCTACTTTAATGCCATTAACTACCTGCAGCAATTGTATCAGGAGGTGGGACGTTTTGAGGAGTCATTGTACTACGCGCAAGAAAATACCCGAGTAAGAGACTCTCTGTTTCACCGGGATCAAATTGATCTGGTGTACGAACTCGAAGCGGAGTACCAATCCGAGTTGAAGGATCAACAAATCCTCAACGAACAACTCAAGACTGAACGACGACTTCGGGAAAGAAACTCTATTCTAATCATAGCTACTTTGCTGCTTCTGGGGGGGGGGCGCTGCTTTCTGGGGTTATCGTAGCCGGGTGAATTTTTCCAAAGAACTGCAGCGTAAAGAAGTAGAGATTGCCACCCAACGTGTGACCGAACTGGAACAAAAGAACAAGTTGATTTCCCTTGGAGCGGTGATCGAAGGCCAAGAATCTGAACGTATTAGGGTAGCAAAAGAATTACACGACGGGCTTGGTGGTCTACTGAGTTCGGTCAAGAGTCATTTCTCAGTAATTAGTCAGAACAGACCAGAAATAGCCACGCAGCCCGTTTACGAAAAGACGGGTGAATTAATAGATCGGGCCTGTACTGAGGTGCGGCAGGTTGCCCATAATTTGGCCCCACATTCCATAACGATTTTAGGGCTACAAGGGGCGTTAGAAGATTTACAAGGGCAAGTCAATATTGGCCAATCCATTAACTGCAAATTGGAAATTTGGGGTGAGTTAGACCAATTGGAGCAGAGCCATGCTATCATGCTATACCGTATGATTCAGGAACTCGTCAATAATGTTCTCAAGCACGCCGAGGCCTCAAACTTACTTATTCAATGCATGCATACTCCCGATGCGTGGATTATAACGGTAGAAGATGACGGTCTTGGATTTGATGTGGAAGACCGGCGAGCAAATAGCAAGAGTTTGGGCCTGGAAAGTATCCATTCCCGGGCGGCCTTTCTTAATGCTGAAGTGGATTTTGATTCTCAAGTGGGGGCGGGCACAACGGTGACCATTAATGTTCCACATGAGCAGTGAGAATACTCCGAGAGAGAGTAGGCTTCCAACTTTACCCGATAAACGGATCCCTCAAATAATTCGGCCGATCCCACTCTATGATAAGCGAGATCGGCCGTTGAGAAAAGCGCTAAAGTTTTAGAGATGCTATGTTTAGCAACTCATTAAGTTCTTTGAAAATTTTCTAGATTAGCACTACCAAAGGAGGTTATGCTTTCGAGTATGATCATCCCGTGTAGGCAGGCATTGTGCCCTGCCTACTTCCTTGATCAGTTCCTTGTTTTTGAGTGTATTTCGGATCATAAGCTTCATTTTTTTTGTATAGGGTATAGATGAGAACCAGGAGTTTTCTCTGAACGGCGACATAGCCTTTCATTTTGATTTTGGTTTTATCATAAACCCGGTTATACAGATTGGTGAACTCGTCATGGTACTTGACTACGCTTAATGCTGGAAAATGGAGTACTCTACGGATATGCCGATTACCTTTTTTCGATATTCTAGTTTTTCCGTTAATAGTACTTCCCGACTGTCGTTCCACTACATCATAGCCAGCATAGGAGACCAGTTGTGATTTGTGAGTGACTAGTTTAAAACCATTGGTTTCAGCGATGATACACAGTACAGTAATCCACCCGAGTCCTTTGACTTGACAGATTTGCTCAATACGTTGTTTTAGTGCTGGGTCTTGTTCTATGCCCTGCTGCAAATCCTGTTCTACTTCTTTGACTTGTTTGTCAAGTAAGCGGATCAGTTGTTTTAGCCTTCGCATTGTTCCACGATCTGGAGCTTTACAAGACTGTTCAGCATGTAAACGATTGGAAATCACTGTTTTTTCATCAATCAAGGTGTTTCTTTCACGACAAAGACGCTTGAGTGAGTACATCTGGGGACTAGCGGGCTCCCAAACGGGTAACTCCTGATTAATCCCTAAATCAGCTAGACCTTTTGCTTCAATTTTGTCCGTCTTACTCTTTTGATTTAAGAACTTAAAGTAGCCCTTGATTCGATTAGGTAATAGCACAAATACTTGCCACCCTTGCTCATGTAAAAAGTAAGCCAGTGATTCGTAATAAACACCAGTGGCTTCCATTACCGCTCGCATCGGTTGATCATTTGTTTGTTTGCTATCAACCCACTTGACCAAAGACGAAAATCCTTTTGCCGTATTAGAAAACTTGCGGCTACCCTTAATTTTAATCTGTCCATCAGGACGACGATTTTTAAGGCATACTCGAAAGTCTTTACCGGCTACATCGATTCCCAAACTGTGTTCAAACATGACTGACTCGTTTTGTGAATGGTTCTTTTATCGTCATTACTCGTAGCTTACTCTGGCTCATCCAACATTGTGGAAGTCCTTAAATGCTATTGAGACTCCAAAGAACCTCCCAGAGCAGGGCGATCTCTAAATCTGCATATCCAAAAGTGGATTGCTTGCGTGTTTGTCCTCTGCTCTGAGGTCTTGCCAATCTAGTATTTTCAATGAACTTTTGTACAATTAACAATCGTACGAGCGGTATGCGATCGATTTCGACAATTCTTAGTGTTCTTCAAAACTAGATATAGAGTGGTAGTGTTTTTCAAAGCGTGGTCATTCTGGTGAAGTGATAACACAAGCAATAAATAATGGATACTCAAAAAAAGACCCTCATTATTGGGGCTGGCCTCTGTGGTCTAACTTTAGCATACCGTTTGCAGCAGGCTGGTCATCAAGTCACAGTAGTGGAGGCGCGTGATCGGGTTGGTGGTCGTATCCATACGGTACCTTCCCAAGATGGTACGCTGATTGAAATGGGAGCCACCTGGCTGGGGAGTAAGCATACTGCGCTCGTGGAGCTAATAAACGAATTGGGCATAACGATTGAAGAGCAGTTTCTGAGCGAACGAGCCATTTACGAACCCCTTTCTACTAGTCCACCTCAACTGGTACAATTACCTGCTAATAGTGATCCCAGCTACCGGATTGGCGGAGGAACGCATGAACTCATCCATCGCTTAGTAGCAGCTCTGAGTCCAGACAGTATATTATTGGGGCAACACGTAAAGGCCATCGAACAGGATGGAGAAATAGTTCGAGTCCGAACAGGAACTGAAGAATTTGAGGCCCATCGAGTAGTGAGTACGCTACCACCGCACCTCCTCTTGCAATCCGTAGCGCTTATACCGGCCCTACCGGAAACGGTGCGTACATTGGCCAGTCATACGCACACTTGGATGGGGGAGAGCATCAAGTTTGGCTTTAGTTACGCTGCACCCTTTTGGCGATCTGAGCAAACCAGCGGGACCTTGGTCAGCAATGTGGGGCCAGTAAATGAAATGTATGACCACTCTAACATGGAAGAGGGTAAGTATGCCTTGAAGGGCTTTCTCAACGGTGCTTACGGTCAACTAAGTCAAGAAGAACGGCGCGAGCTCATCCTTACCCAACTCCGTAAATACTACAGTGCGGAAGTGGATGCCTATACCGACTATCAGGACCAGGTCTGGTCACAGCAACCACTCACCTATACCGCCTACGAAGCCAATCTGCTACCCCACCAAAATAATGGCCACCAAGATTACCGCCAGTCCTTCTGGAATGGGCAGTTCTACTTGGCGGGATCAGAAACTGCTGACCAATTTCCGGGCTACATGGACGGGGCTGTGCGCAGTGCTAACTGGATCTTTGCCCAAATTGTAGCCTCCTAACTGGAATGCTAAAACCAACTTACTACGCTGGCACTTCTAGCCAGGCAATCAGAGTATCGACTTGGCCAATGGCTATGCCGTATTGATCTTGGAACCAATATAAGTCGTACACGACGGCCTCATCGTAGGTTTCGTACCAATCTATCTGCGGAGTGGGAGTATCATGGTATTGTTAACAATAGGAGGGTGGATTCAACCTATGCTTTCTTGATTGTAACAGTCTGCTAAGGCAGGAAAATAGGAATAGTAGCTCTTCTGATGCCAAAAAACTATTTGATAAATTCATCGAAAGAGAGCACTTCCATTTCTTTGTTTTTTAGCGAGGCTAACTCTTTTCTTTTTTCCCAGGCCCGCTTTAGTATGGCTTGATCAAATGCCTCAATAATGACCTCTTTCCTATCGTAGGCAATTGGCGTAAGTACCCAGTTATATTTACTGTGTAAATCCTTAAACATGGAAAAAGGCTGCTCTCCCGCTGCGATGATCGGTACAAACGGAATTTGGTAATCGGGGATGGTAGCCTGAAGCTCTAAAGGTGAGGATTTGGGATTGGTGATATCCACAATCACAAAAACGGATAAGCCCGCAAGGATTTTAACCGTTTCTGTAAAATCCCGATTCGTGTTCTTATCAAAATCAAAGATTATGGGGAGTAGGTTATTGCGTCGCAGCTGTTCTGCTATTACCTCTAAAATCTCTTTGCGCTCTGGCGTAAATCTACCTAATATTAATACTGATTTTGAGGTCAAAGAGGCGATGAGGTTGCGGATCTTCTTCCTTTCGGTTAATAGATAGATGAACTGAGCTAATTCTAAATCATCAACATAGAACGAATTCTTGTCATCTTTTGAAAGTATTAAGTTCTGTTGGGACAATCGTTCTGGATTAACCCCCCAAACCGAGATTCCATAAACCTTGGAATGGTCGATTCGACAATCATAGATCGTTGTTTCTATGAAAGACGAGTAGGAGAGATTGGAGTGTTGTAAATCCGTTTGTTGTAATTCTGCGTAGTCAAAAGTAGACTTTACTAAACTGGCTTGAGCAAGATTGGCTCTGGTTAAATCAGCATCACTTAGATCACATTTATCCATTGTGGCTTCCACGAATTGGGTCTGAAAAAAGTACCCCCTGCTCAAGTCGCACTTGTATAAATTGGCCCGGTTAAAGATCGCTCCCCCTGCCTTACAGTGGAACAGATCACTGTGGAAAAATATGGCACCTGCAAAATTGCTGGAACTAAGAACAGCGTAGGACAGATTGGAACCGTAGAAATCGGTTCCTTCGGCTTGTACATTTGATAAGTCTGCACCATGTAGGTTGGCGCTTCTTAGGTTCGCATTTATCAAATTTGATCCAGAGAGCTTGGCCTGGCTTAGATCGGCTTGGTATAGATCAATACCTCTTAAATCCAGATTACTCAAATCAGCTCCACTGAGGTCAATTTTAGTAGATGGTAGATGGTCAAAAGACTTACCGTCAGTAAAGATTACCTTACTATCATTCCTCTCCAGGTGTGCATTCCAATGAGCAACACCATGATTTTTTAGGAGAGCTAGCTGGTCTTGATTTGCCATAATGTCAATTACATTTCAAGTGCGAAGGTAAAGGATGGCGTTCAAAGTCTTATTGCTTCGTATCCAAGCGGTATTGGATGTAGGTAATACCCTGATGCGCCTGCGCCACCAGTTGCTGTACTTCAGGGGTAGACCTCACTTTTTTGTATACCTCAATAGCTTCCTGATAATACTTACGCGCCGAAACAAGCCGTTTGGACTCGTAATCTCCGGCGGATTGGGTGTATCCCATATTGTAGAGTGCATCCGCGTACTGTCGTAAATTGAAGTTGGAAGGATTAAACTCGTGGGTGCTTTGCAGGGTCAAGAGGCGCTGCTTGGCGGCACTGGCTCCCTCAAATTCTGCAATGGCCGCTTGATAATCAAAAGGCTGTCCGTACTGGTGTGTTCGGACCATTTTAGCGTAGGGAATATCCTTGAAAAAAGTGGTAAGAGAAAATGGATGCTCACGAAACTGCCAGCGTGGATCTGCTGCTAGGTGAATCTTGAAAAAGATACCTTCGCTCACTAATATTTGGGAGTGGTCATATTTCTGGACAAAGACAGTCTCTTCCTCCGTACCGCCCAGCGAACCTGCCCCCAGGCTGACGTCTACACCGTAGTAAACACTATCGATTTTGACCAAATTCCAGGAGTGGTTAGGACGATCGGGGATATCACCCACGGTGCCGTCGTAGAAATTTTCGGGTAGCTCTTTACCAATTTTGAGATTGGCGTACCCCCGGATCAGGTAGCATTGGAGACCCATGAGTGAACAGAGCTCACGGTAAATTTGGGAAAAGGTTTGCACGTTGCCGCGTCGCGTACGAAGTACTTGTTCCAGATCGGCACTTTCGCCACCCAGCTGCTCCGCTTCAAAGTCGTACTCAATGTGTTCGGCAATCCAGTAGAAAGCTAATTCTGCGGCATTGAAGTCACTATCTGCTTCTGCCAGGAGCGTATCCGATAGGGAACGCAGGCTCATGGCTTCCGTAGGAACGGTCTTTCTGATAAAGTCCAGTTGGCGCAGATCAAGGCTGTCTAGTGCTAGCAAAGAGGAGGTGGAAAGAAAAAGTGTGGTTAAGAGCGCAAAGATGTTTAGATGCATTTAACTGTGGTTAATTAGGGGATGAAAGAGCAGCAGCAAAGATAAACATTACATAATTTCTCTGTGGTTTATCGGCTAATGCTTAAATACCACTCATCCTTGCAAAGTTCCATGCCCCATTCCTGCTTTGGCTGCGAACAATGGCTATCATGTGGTCAGTTTATCTAAAAATATTCCTGCCTAGTTTACTTCTTTGTTTGTTGATCAGCGGATGTGCAGAAACGACAGCTCGTACAAGTACTGGTACCGCTCCAGCTCCAGTTGCTAAAAAAGTTGAAGCGAGGTGGAAGAGGAATCTCCAATTGCTCTAGTTGGAGATACCACGGTCTTAAGGCGTATTAGCAGCAATGTATTGGGTTATGATCTACAATACTGGGTACAACTCCCTGCTGATTATCAAATGGGTACAGCTTACCCTACACTTTATATTATGGACGGTTGGTGGTATAAAGAAGACGGAGGGTGGCCAGGTATTGCCAAGGAGCTCATGGCAGAGGACCAAATTCAGGATATTATTCTCGTCTACCCATCGATATCTACCTAAGTACGGGTACAGTGAATGATAAAGCAAAGGCTACACGCCGCTTGAAACGCATACTAGACGAAAAGGGCTATGAGTTTGCCTACGACGAAGTGCCACACGGTCACACCTGGGCCAACTGGACACCACTGCTGGATGATGTGCTACTCCATTTTTACGGGAGAACGGCGAATTAAAATACAGTTGGTCTACGATGCCTTACCTTAGGTGGTAGAAAGTCTTTCAGGTGGTGGAGAACCAGTAGGACGGTAGCAGAAAATATCCACCAGCCCCAAACAACTGCAGCATCCGTATTCATGAGCACTAAATGGAGAGTGCTACAATACCTTCTGCTCAAACGAAGGGTCCTTCCAATACTATCCGCCGTGCTACAATCATCGGTACGACTATTACCATTCTCCTGTACATACTGAGTTCGGCGGCAGTAATGGGAATCGTGCCCCCCGCACTTTTGGCGGAGTCCTCTTCCCCATTTGCGGATGCGGCGGCTTTGTTTTGGGGCGGCTCCTCGCAATATATCGTAGCGGCTGGTGCTATTCTAGCCACGATGGGCGCGCTCAACGGCTGGCTCCTCATGCAAGGCCGGATTCCCCTGGCGGCCTCCATTGATGGATTGTTTCCTAAGGTGTTTCGCCAACTCAATTCGAAACAGCAACCGGCAGCGGGTATTATTATTTCCAGTGTACTGGTGTCGATTTTGATGTTGGCCAATTTCTCCAAATCTCTGGTTGGGGCCTTTACCTTCATGATGACCCTGTCTACGCTCTCTGTTATTACTCCTTACGTGTTCTCAGCGGCGAGTTATGCCCTGCACGTCGCAAACGCCCCGCAAAAAGAACGCCGTAAAGCTTACTTACTGGCCTCGGGCGCGTTTCTGTTTGCCCTGTGGATCATCATTGGTTGTGGACAGGAGGTGGTGTTTTGGGGTTTCTTTTTGCTACTGGCGGGGATTCCATTTTACGTTGTGCTGAAACGGAATGCTGGTACTGAAACAATAGGGCCTGGGGCAGATTAACTTACCATGCTTTATGGAAGGAGGTTACCTCTAATATGGTGATAAGGTGTCAATTTGACTAGGCAAATTGAATTAACGTTAATTGGGGATACACCTGATTCGTACTTCACCTTTCAGTCCTCAGGCTAGTTACTCTTTGGCTAGTCCGATACGCCGCAAAATATTTAGCGCTAGCTCAAACTCCACCACACACTCTACGGGCACCTGTAGATTTTCATTACTGATATTTTCGCGTTGTGTGGCTACAAAGTCAGTGACGTCTGTTATGCTAAGTAGCATTTTACTGTTGAGCTGCAATAAGGTCTCACCCCGAATACCCAGCTGGATGGCCCTGCGGGCTAGCTTACTACCATCGGGAGCATGATCAGGATCCCACTGTAGGCGTACATCTGAAGATTGGATATCTGTTTCCCAATCCGTACGAGCTGGGTAGTAGCCTGGCTGATAGCTTGAAGGGATCGCAGAGGAGAGAATCGTTTCAAAGCCAGCTCTGGTCAACTCCAGGCGCAAAATGCGTTCCTGGTCTTTCTTGGTGGCCCATCCGGAGCGATACATCATCCACATGAAATTAGGCTTGATCCAGGTCATGCGGTTGAAGGAAAAGTGGCTGCCGCCAAAACGCTGATGGTCTACGGCATAATTGGCAATGGCAAGTTTATAGGCTTGATATACAAAGATGCTCTTGGGGGTGGTATCGGCTATAATATACTGTCCTTCTACCGGCAGTAGGGATTGTTGATGTTGGTATAATTCGGTTTGCATGAAGCGTAGTTTGTTGGGTTAAAAGTGGTGTTTTTTGGTGCTAACAAAATTCTCATCGAAAAAATTCGATGACTAGTTATTTAATTTTTTCGATGAGGTGTTTAAGATTCTGATTATCAGTATTTAAAGTGCTGGTATTAAAAATTTAGTTTTTTCGATGACCCCGGTTTTTTAGCTCTATCACTGCTGATCCCAGCGCGCCCGGTACCCTCGCACATCAATATGAATGGAGCGTGTTCCGGGGTACCTGCCCAGCCCGCCTCTGCTTCCAATAATCTCACGTTCACAGAGATCCAATACTAATGCTTTATCTTCATCCGTATAGCTACCGTCGTAGTTAATATCATCGATAGTTATGTCTATAGCCTCACCCACAATATGCCGACTTTTGGATGCCCCGCCAATCTCTTTGTTGAGCCTAGGGTGACGATGGCCAAAGCGCACCAAGAGCGCATCGGGGTTATAGCCCGACCGCGCCAACGCATCTTGCAGCGCAATTAGGCGATAGACTACCCGCTCGTCGATGCCCAGATAAGTGCTCTCTTTACTGAGGTAGTGCAGTTTGTGGAAGTCTTCATCACGAGAAAGCAGGTCTATGAGTCGGACATTACCGGCAATTTTTTGGTAGGTCTCCCTTTTGGTGAGTTGGTAGAACTTCATCTTTGAGCACATCTTTTGGAAAGGCGCTTCGTTCATGCCGTTCTTCTCGCGGTACCAGGCTGGTAAATCGGAAGCAGGGATGGTGCGGAACTGACTAAAGATGGCTTTGGCCTCCTCCTCTTTTTCTACGTATTCGTTTCCCTCCAATACATCGTACAAACCAGCCTCCACAGCCATTCTAGCACTGGGCACGAGCCAAATAGTGAGCAGGAATAAGCACAAAATCAATAGGACTGTAATGCCTGATTGTCGGAGCATATGCTGATAATAGTTAGGTGTATCTGCGCTTGTGTGGAATAGAGCCGCCCTCTTATCGTGCTTGGTAGTTGGGATTACTCCTGCAGGCCTTGCAAAATCTGTAGTGTTGCATCTGCCAGCGTGGCTTTCCGTTCCATGTAGGCTGCCAAATGGGTATCTAGCAGTCCTTGGTACTGTGAGAAAACACCGTTGCGTTCGGTGTAAGTGTAGGGGTAATCAATTCCCTGCTGCCTCAGTAGCTGCTGTGATAGGCTGCCGGCTAGGTAGAAAGAGTATCCACGCCACAGGGTTTGTGGAACTTGTAATTTATTGATCTCTCCTACATCCTTTATTGTACCGGTGACGAAGCTGGAGTTACGCAGGACCAGGTGGCTGGCTGACTGTTGGTAAAGTAGTTCTAGCCAAGCGCCTTCTATTTGATCATCCCCAAGGGTATTCATTACTACGTGGGTAGGAAAAATTGTGGTATATGGCCGGTTGCGTAAATTGCGCTTAGTGATTTTACCAAAATAGGTAATGTCTACAGGAATGCGTTTTTTTTGCCAAGCTTCGCGGGTCAGCAAACTGATCTCCTCCACGTATACCTTTTCCGTGGCTTCAATTAGCGGCAGGTTTTGCTCCAGCACCAGTTCGCAGGCATTCTGATGGGCAGACCAGAAATGGCGCCGGTATACGGCATCAAAGCCAAACATCACCTTGGTATGCGGACGAAAAGCCGCTGGTACCGTGGCTATGGTACTTCCCTGTTGGGTAATCCAATCCCGAAATTCTCCCATATAGCTCCCTTGCCGTAGGTCGTACTGGATCATGTTTTCACGGTAAAAGCGCACGGCAGCATCTAATGCTTCATTTTCCTCCGCATTCAGTTCACATAAAAAATGCAAAATTCCAAGTGGGTATTTGAGGAGGCCACAATCCACAACAAGTGGTGCATGTTAAACCAGTAGTTGATGTGAAATTCATAGTACTCGGTTTCGACTTCTGGTGCTCGGGGGGATGACTGGGCTACTAGCGAAGCAGACAAGAGCGTGAAAAGTAGAATGACCAAGGTGCGCATGATGAGGAATGGTTAACCACTGAATAATGCTCCAAAGACTTCCTGCCAGGGATCACGATTCAGTAGTGTGTAGAAAAAGAAGCCACCTAGCCAGCCGTGGTAGATACCCAGTACCAGCAGGTTATGACCGCGTAAATATAAGGAGGTGTAAACGATAGCCAAGCCAAAAGTGGCGGCAACTAGCAGCACAAACGGAAGGTGGACTACAGCAAACACGGTGGCAGTGAGCAGAACGACAACGATAAAAGGGAGCTTAGGCGCAGAAAGATCGGCTAGGTTTCTGCCTACTAACCCAACAATAAGAAACTGCTGGATAATACCCCAGAGCGGATAGAGCAATAAGATGGGAATTATGCCCCAGTTGAGCCGGTTGGTACCCCAATGGTTGCCCAAGAGTAGGAAGATGAGCACTAGCCCAACGGCAAACGGAAGAAGCAATAGGAAAGTGCGCCAGAAGCCCTGCCTGCTAAAGCCCCAATAGGAGAGGAGCTCTGGTGACTGGCGGGCGCGGTACAGCACATAAAACAACCAGCCCAGGCAAGCAGTGAGGATGTACGGGAGGCGCCAGTTGAGCCAGTCCATGAAGATAAATTTGCCAAAACCGGTGAAGGCTACGGCGGCAATTTCCAGAATTCTGCGCTGGTCAGAGATTGTCGGCAAAGGGTTCATAAGGCGTACTTTGCCGACAATATAGAACTTCTAAGATTGTGCCGCCTTAGCTGCTTCGGCAACTTGTTGCAAACGTTCCTTTAGAGGTTCTTCAAATTCCAGGTACTCTTCAATTTGTTCTTTGGTATAGTTGCCTTGTAGCTCATAAATATTCTCGTAACCGTAACCGTACAAGTTGATAAAAGTAGGAATATTTAAAGCTAAGGGGGATGATTTGGCTGCAAACTCAATTCCTGCATTCCGAAAATTATTATTGCAGTAAATCAAAACTTTAGTGTCCTTACTGGGGATAACTGAAGCTAACTTGTCTTCGGTGAAATCGGAAAAATTGAGGTGGACAGCACCCTTGAGATGAATGGCCTCAAAGGCTCGCTGGGAACGGGTGTCCAGCAAGAGCACACCTTCCTCTTTTAGCATTTCGGCATAAGTTGGCAGGTCAATCGTCCGAGTTCGACGGTAGTTTTGCAGCTCTAGGGTAAGCTTTAAGAAACCTCGGTAATTAACCATGGTCTCTTCTTCATTCGTTACTTTGTCAAAAGGCAGCAAATTAGTGGTTTGTGCTACACGGTCTTCCAGCGTCTCTTGTTCGAGTTGCAAGGAGGACGGATAAGCAATGTTTGGATCGTCGGAAGTAATGATCGTTTCTGGCGGTGAAACCGTAGGACTACAAGCGATTATAGCCAGCGCAAGAGCAGGTAAAAGAACGCGATAAAACATAAGACTAGGTTTTCGTACTTATATTGGATGCAGCGGAGCCATGAATTACATAAGCTCCACAAAATTTCTTGTAGTTAAGTTGTACTTGACTTAGCTTTAGTGCACCAAATGAGCACAATACCTTATGCCTGGTAGTTCAATCGCTATACTTCCTTTTGTCAACCTGAGCAATGACCCAGAGCAGGAGTATTTTGGTGATGGCCTGGCCGAAGAGATTATCAATGCGCTGACCCAAATACAAGGTCTGCAAGTTACTGCCCGTACTTCCTCTTTCGCCTTCAAGGGCCAGGCGATCGACATCCGCCAAATTGGTCGGGAGCTCGGGGTGGCCAATGTACTGGAAGGTAGTATTCGTATTGCTGGACAGCGGGTGCGCATCACCGCCCAGCTGATTAACATAGCTGATGGCTACCACTTGTGGTCGGAAAATTATGATCGTTTACTGGATGATATTTTCGTAGTCCAAGATGAGATCAGCCTATTGATTGCCGACCGCATTCGCGAAAACTCTGCCCACTTTGAAATTGCCGATCAACTGGTGCCCATTCCACAAGTGGATACCGCCGAGTATCAGCAATTTCTTCAGGCACGCTTCCAGATACAAAAGTTCAATCGAGATGATGTGCTGAAAGGTATCCAAATGTTGGAAGCACTGAGCCAGCGGCAACCCAACTTTGTAGCGCCATTGCTGCAGTTAGGCTTAGCTTACATTTTTATGGGTGCCTTTGGGGTGCTGCCTAGTGTCCAGGCTTTTGATCAAGCTCGTCACTATTTGGGAAAGGTGCCCGAAAAGGAAAGGGGCCAGGCTGAATACCAACTCCGCTTGGCCGGGCTTATCTATTGGCAGGAGTGGGATTTGCCTGCTGCTTATGCTTTGCTGCAAAAAGTTTTACTGAAGCAGCCGGGCCACGCCGAAGCGCATCTGTGGGCGGGCGTCTGCATGGCTACCATGGAGCAATTTTTAGTAGCCCATGACCACTTGGATACGGCCCTGAAACTTGACCCTTTCTCCCCTTTGATGCATGATTTTAAAGGAGCCGCTTTCTACTTTGAGGGACAGTACGAAAAAGCCATTGCTTACTTTCGGCGTTGTCTATCGTTGGATCCCAATTTCCATATGTCGCACGTTAACTGGGCAGCGGCTGAGCTGATGCAGGGTGATATACAGGCAGGCTTGCAGCGTTTCCAAAATTTACCATCTAGCGGATTGAGCGATCTGTCGACCTTAGGTGGTGTCACCTTAGCCCAAGCTATGACGGGAGAATCAGAAATGGTGATGGAAGGGATTCGTCAACTGGAGGCAGCATTGGATAGCCCCTTAGCCGATCGGGCGTATTTCTTTCTAATTCTTATACACACAACGCTTGAGGCTTACGAAAAGGCATTGGATGTCTTAGCTGTCGCAGTACGTAAGCGAGTCTCGATGGTAGTGATGCTACTACTGGAGCCTTTTTTGTCGCCATTACGCAAGCATCCCCGTTTTGCCGTAATTCTAAAGGAGATTCAGCGGCAGCCTGATCCCGTTTTACCCACAACGCCACTCAAGCTGTCACCCGCTGATGAGGAAGATATGCGTAAACTGGAAGCGCTCATGCAAAAGCAGACACCGTACCTTGATGCGCAACTTTCCTTGCGTAAACTGGCCGCCCTTGCTGGCCATCACCCCAACTATCTCTCTCGCTTAATTAATGAGTGTACAGGCCACAACTTTGCCGAATACACCAATTCTTTCCGCTTAGCGGCCTTCGCCGAAAAGGCACAAAATCCCGAAAACCAAAAGCTCACCCTGTTGGCACTGGCTTACGAATGCGGCTTTAACTCCAAGACGGTTTTCAATACCTACTGCAAAAAAGCCACCGGCCTGACCCCCAGCGCCTATTGGAAATCTCTAACGGCTTAGAGCTTGGTGCCAGCTACCTCGTTCGTTATGCAGCTGCCAGTGGTAGGCCTTGCCGTACACAGCGGTGAGATCAACACTCACCTGATGCGAACCCGCGGGTTTGTTCAAACGCTGTTGATAAATCAGCTGGCCATAATCATCAAATAGGGAAAGCAGGAAATACTCGTCATAAGCGGAATTGATGATCATATTGATGACCGGCCCTGTCTTGTTGGCTGCTATCTCCCACACCAAAGTTCGATCTTCAATGCGTACTCTTAGCGGTTCCGAATGGGCAAGCTTTCCATCGCTGCTCCATTGACAGAGCCGGAATTGATGCAGGCCGGGAGGAAGAGACTTCGTACAAAAACGGTAATACTGTAGGTGGGTACTATTGAGCGCACCCACTTGAAAACCCACCTTTTGCCAACGGCCTTGGCGGTGGTACTGGATCTCAAAACCGGCGTTGTTATGTTCTGCCGCTGTGGCCCAGTTGAGTACTGCCTTCCGACCAGTAGGAATGATCGATAGCGAATGATAAACGACCGTAGGTACGGATTGCACGACCGTATCGTCGGGTAGAAAGGCTGCTGCCTGAGCGAAAATAGTAGGCTGAGCAACTATTGCATTGGTACTCAAACTGAGTACAAGCCAAATAAGAAGATACTTGATAAAGTACATGGTTTGGGGCTTAGGTGTTGCCCACAAAACTGCGGTAGGTCTACCACCTTAATCCAGTTCCGTGTAGTAGAGCCGGAAATTCTTGCGGTCGAATAGCTGCGAGTTAGCGTAAAAAGGGGCGCCCTGTAATAGTTGCCGCAAAAATCTTAACAAATGTCAATGAATTTATCCCCCTTAAGCAGACACATTTGTAGTGGAAATCGGAATACTAAATCCGTTCTGAATTATAAATCCGAACGATTGCTGTGAATCCGCAACCTACATTTGTAACCAACAATCAAGTTAGCGACCGAACGAAGCAATCTTAGCAATCACCCCACTTAAAAACTGAAGTAATGTCTGCTATTAAAAACCATCAGGATCAAATGATCGACCGTTTTAAAGCTGGCGAGAATGATGCCGTCAAGCAAGTCTTTTACGATTATTATCCCATGCTGTGCCAGACGGTTTACCGTATAGTACAGGACCAGAGTGTAGCGGAAGACTTGGCGCAGAACGTTTTTATTAAATCTTGGCGTAAGCGCGAATCGATTAATATTACAAAATCGTTGTCTGCCTACCTGCGTCGTATGGCCATCAATGAGGCCTTGTACTATCTGCGGCAGCAAAATCGTCGCCAACAGTTGCGCGAACAGCACGTACCCAGCCCAGTCCTTGAGCCCACGCCCCTTGATTATCTCATTCGCGAAGAAGTAGCGGAGCGTATCGATGATGCTATCGATGATTTGCCGCCCCGTTGCCAGACCATTTTCCGACTCAACCGGGAGGAAGGATTGAGCTACCGCGAAATTGCCCAAAAACTCCATATCAAGACTAAAACCGTAGAAAACCAAATTGCTAAGGCACTACGCATATTGCGGGTGCAGATCAAAGCTGCCTAAAACGATGAACACGCTTAAAACCACTTTTCCTAAAACCTTGATGCTATGTCTTACCATTGGTTTATTGGGCCTATTGGCCTGTGACGACGCAAGCGCTCCTCCCGCACCCGAGCCCGTACAGGATCCTTCTATGGAGCTCCAAAAAGTGGTAGAAGACTACATTGCCACGTATCAGGCCCGGGAAGATTGGGAGAAATTGCTCTCATTTTACAGTGATAATCTCTACTTCATCGACATTAATATGAAGTACGAGTTCCACGATAAGGCGGGCTTCATGGAGTTTTACGATTGGCCTAATCCTCAGTTTAGTAAACTCAGCCCGGAGCAAAAACACTTCTTGGTGGAGGACTTACTGGTCAAAAACCAAACCGCCATTATCAAAGGTCGTTTTCAGCCCTTCTACTGGAAAGGTGATCTCAAGGAATGGACGGATCTCTTCACGATGTGGTTGCACTTCGATGATGATCACCAGATCATTCGGCAATACGATTTTATTAAGTATCCAAAACAATTTTTACCCGAATAACCCTAGGCCTTATGAATATCCCATTATTAATTGCCAACCTGCTCACCGTACTTGCCTTTTTCGCCCACACCTTCGTGGGCGATGGCGAGCTCAAATTACTCATCAATAAGCAAGCACAACCTGATCGTCAATACCGGTCTACCTGGACCATGGCACGCTGCGGTTGGCATTGGCTATCCACGGATCTGCTCATCGCCAGTACCCTCATGTTTTGCATTAATTTCTTGGATTTATTTCCCCATGAATCGACCATTACCTTGGTGCTGGGCATTTTCTTTACCGCCTACGGTTTAGTGTGGCTTGGCACCGTGCTTGTTTCACCTCCGTTCAAGCGGCGGTTTTTCCTACTGGGGCAGTGGGGGCTGTTACTTGTCATTGGCGGCTTACTGTTTTTTGCGTCCTAAAACTTCCTGATACCTCAAATCAAACCCACATGAAAACCATCGACATCATTGGCGCGGGAATTGGCGGACTAACCTTAGCTATTGCCCTCAAGCAACAGGGGCTGGCGGTACGGGTTTTTGAACGTGCACCGCAGCTCCGGGCGGTAGGGGCTGGCATCAATTTAGCCTGTAATGCTATGCAGGTGTACGAACATTTGGGCTTGCGCCAAAAAATCGAAGCGGGCGGTCATCAATGCGAGCGCATGCAAGTGACTGATGCAGAAATGATACCCTTATCCGAGATCGATATTCGCCCTTTCGCTAGGCGCTATTCGGTTAGTAATGTCGCCATCCATCGGGGAGCTTTACAGCAAGTGCTGGCTGCCGAATTGCGGGCCGAGGAGTTACTGCTGGATAAGGAACTGGTCCAAATGGAACCCGCCCAGGAACTGGTACAGTTGCGTTTTGCTGATGGTACGCAAATCGGTAGTCAGTGTGTAATTGGTGCCGATGGCATTCACTCTGCGGTACGAGAGCAGTGGTTTCGGGAAGGTGAAATCCGTGGTACGGATCAGCTCTGCTGGCGGGGCCTAGCCAACATGTCTTTACCCATCCCTTTCGGGGAACAACTAACCGAGAGTTGGGGCCGAAACGGCCGTTTCGGCTTTGTGCAAATTGACGCTCAACGCACTTACTGGTTTGCGGTTATGCGCAAGTTAGGCACCATTAAGAAAAGAAGACGGATAGATAACATAAGAAAACAAAAATCATCTTGATATTGATGTAATTGTTATATATAATTGCATAGAAATTAGTAGATAATAATGTATCCTGTCGTAAAAATTCCAAAAGGCATTTCAAAGGCGATCTTGTCAAAGCCAACGGTTCAAGAGATTGAAAAAAACTTAGGTTTAACAAAACCGGTTGAACCCAAACGGAAGATTATTCATAGACCACTATCCACTACATCTAAGCAGGTGCGAAGATCTGAATATGAAGGTCAAGGTTGTCTTATAGTAGCAGTGATATTATCGATCATATTGGGCGTGTCGATTGCTTGGGAAGAACCAATTGGGACAAAGTTTGTGGCAATAGGTGGCGCATTTATCTGGCTATTTATAATCTCTTTAGCTGAAGGAGCTGGGCTTACGGGGGGACTACTTGCCTTTCGAGAGGTAAGAAGTTATGAGAAGCAAGAAAAGGACTCTACCGTGTATCAAAAGGAATTAAACGAGTATCAAGAAAAAAGGCAACAGGCGGATTTGGATTATGAACGAAAAATGGTTGAGTACAAGAGAAAGAAAGAAGAATTTGAAAAAAGATATAGATTAAGAAGTCAACATGTGGCTAGGTCAATCTATCAAAAATCTCTGAAATCGTTTTCTACAATTGAAAGGCTAAGGAATACGAAGAGAGGTAGATCAGAAGTGTTTTTCTTGGAGCAGTTAATAGAGAGGTTCAGGACAAATATTAAGGTTGATGTTGTACCTAGTAAATCAGGCTATTACTATCCTGACTTTGTCTATGTTTGTAATCAAACTGGTTTATGTATAGATATCGAAATCGACGAGCCATATACCATGGCAGAAAAAGAGCCCATTCACTATATCGGTAGTAGTGATGAGGAAAGAGATGAGTTTTTTTAAGCCAGAACTGGTGTGTCATCAGGTTCACTGAGAAGCAAGTAATCACTGAGACACAACATTGTCTGGATTATATTGAGAGTTTTGTAAATGCGATACTCGATAAAACTACATATTTCAAGAAAAGAGTCACTAGAGAACCAAGGTGGACTTATGAGGAAGCAATTGTAATGGCACACAAGAGAGTAAGAGAAAACTACAATTAATAGACGGTGCCTAACTTTGCTTGCGCGACAATGCTCCTGGCGTCGCACTGCGCTCAAGCTAGAGTCAGAGCTGGAGCAGCCGCTTGGTCACGAGCAATTATTAACTGCTTACCAGGGTTTTCATCCGATCGTTACTGAGCTGTTATCCAAAACACCGAGGCAATCCATTCACGAGGCCAAGCTTACCGACCTTACTGGTTTAAAGACTTGGCATCGAGCTGCTGTGGCGCTCATGGGTGATGCCGCCCACGCCACTACTCCCAATCTAGGGCAGGGCGCTTGCCAGGCCATTGAGGATGCCCGCGTACTGGCTCATTATCTAAGCCGTGCCGCTACTGTGGAGCAGGCCTTTACCCAGTATCAAACGACCCGGCAGGCCAAGGTGTGTATTCCGGCAGCTTTGACCCCTTTATTCCGGTCTATTGACCCCTCTGTTGACAACTCAGCGTATTTGCCTCAT
>JBCBWU010000134.1:0-19891 GCA_039816955.1 Bacteroidota bacterium | reverse complement strand
CTCATAAAATTGAAATCAATAATCTCACTTGTTTGCGTATATAGGCAGATTGTATCTATCGGTATCCCATGTCTTGAAATAACAGTGTAGGTTGTCCCATTGTCATTTAGTTGAGTAATAATCTCAAGATCACTTTGAGCACCTAAACTAAGAGTAATTATTAGAGATAAAATGAGGATTATATATTTCATCGCTTCCAGGATTTAGTCATTAGGAACAAAGTTGGTTTGTAAAGAAGTAGTGTTCAATGCTGATAACCAATATAGCTCATGCATTACTTGAATTCCTTCAGGATTAACGGTCGTGTAACGAGCCCTTCCACCAAAGGCATCCAATGATTGATTTTCCCAAGCATTGGAGGAGGCATTTTTAGATGTTCCGTAGGAAGGATCGTAAAAGAAATCCGCATACTCAACAATTGCGTGGGTCAAGAAATATGATCTAGGATCGGTATTCCCCTGTCCAATTACACCATCCTCTTCTCTTCGATGGATTTCATTGCCATTGTCAAGTGTAATAACATCAATATTGCTTGGGTTGTATTCGTGAATAATAAAAACATCCTCTTCCGTTATCGACCAATGCTTTACAAGAAAGTCTGCTCTCACCCCCAGCTCCCCTGTGACCGGGTGGTTCCACCCAACAAACTGTACATTATTAGCTTCATCACCAAAGAATGCAGATCGAGCCATACCCATGCGTATAAAGTCAGAATCATTTAGGATGTAATTCCAATTTACACTATATATCACACTTTCCTCAATTCCTTGCATTTTGATGATATCCTGAAAAAACTCTGCCCATGCTGCGCATCTGCCGTCCAAATAAGTTAATAAACCATAAGTTGAGAAACAGCTTGGCTCAGGTGCACTATTAGGGCCCCAATATGTCATTGGAAGGTCACTTCCACCATAAGGACGAACATCCTGATCCATAAATTCTTGGTAAATAGCATCAACAATTTCTTGCGGATTACTCTTTCCTTGTGCATTTTTACATCCTAAGTGAATTAAAGTGTGGAAGGGCTGTGTAGCAAGACTTGGATCACCTCCTGGATTTATATATATCATATCTGGAATACCGTGCACAACATATAATTCAGTAGTCGTAATGCCAGCGGATACCCAATCCTCATCAGGAGCAGTAGCATCTAATGCTACAAACCATTTAATTTCAAAATTTTCAAAATGATTCACTACTAAGTCTGGAAAAGACATTTCAGCATTTGTTTTTTCATAACGAATGAAAAAATCATTAAGAATTGTTGCCTGGCGAATTGGCAGATTATAGTTCGCTGTATTAGAACAGACTCCCCTAACAAAGATCGTAGGATCATCACCTAATTCAAGGCCAGGACAATCAACTAAAATATTTGCTTCCACATTGATCGAATACCCACTTATGTAGGTTACTGGTTTAGCAACTTCCCCAAAGTCATCCCAGGCCTTCGTACTCAATGAAGATACTATAGATACAGCGGAATTATCATCGTTTTTCATCCTCACCCACCCCTGATTACCTGGGTAGGTCGAACTATAAAATGTAATATCTTTCACAGCAAATGCACCTTCCTGAGTTAAGTCTACTGCTTGACTAAACATAGATGTAGTGAAAAGAAGAGTGGCGCAAAGCCAAAGTATAACTTTAATTTTCATATCAGATTTGACGCTTTATTAACAATACTAAATAGAGCTTTTAAAAACTCCACATTCATCAGCAATTCTCAATTTGGCATTTGGGCCAATAGATACAGAGAGGGGGTAGAGGCTTAAGATTCGAGTTTTAGTAGCTGATTTTTCTAATATTATCCAAAAGATCGGATGAACCTTAAATTCTATGCCAGTTTCAAGCGAAATTGCACTAAAAAAACAGTGAGATTGTACTCTATACCCCTAACACAAGCCTTTTGGTCAAAGTAAGAATTACAGCAATAATAGGATTTAGTAGTCTCAGAAACTGAGACTACTACAAAATAAGTTCAAATTCATACTCATAACAATAGGAGTTTCTAGTAGAGCAAAAGTATATTGGAGCACCAAGACTCTTCAAAACATCAAGATACCTAAAGAGGGAAGCTTTAGATATTGCAAGTATTCTCACAAGATCTTTGGGTCCTCCAGTTGCTTTTCGACGAATCAAATGATGAAGACGTTGAAGCAAAAGTAATTTCTCTTGAAATGTCATATTCAAGTATCATTTAGGTGGTGAACTCCTTGTAAAATTCTTTTTAGCTTGTGGGACTAATCAACCCCACAAGCATATAAGCTCAAAATCACCAAAACGTGACTTAATTTCCATGACTTTTCGAAGATGGATCGATTTCCAAATCGAAAAATTGCAAGATTGTTGCTCTCTACATTTTAGCAAGAGCACCTAAAGCAAAAAATTAACACAAGAGAAGTTTGAAAATTGAAAACGCAGTTCCCCTACTTAAACATCGTCCTCCGCCCATACTTACTACAAATTGGACAAGCATACGGATCATGCCCACGGGCCGGGCAGTACTCTCGGCCGAAGAAGATGATTTGGAGGTGTAGTTTGTTCCACAGCTCGCGGGGAAACAGGCGCTTGAGATCTTGTTCGGTCTTCACCACATTTTTGCCGGTACTTAAAGTCCAGCGGTAGGCCAGGCGGTGGATGTGGGTATCTACTGGAAAGGCGGGTACACCGAAGGCTTGTGACATGACTACCGAGGCCGTTTTGTGGCCTACTCCTGGCAGTGTCTCCAGAATATCCATGTCCTGGGGTACTTCGCCACTGTAATCCTGTACCAGAATCTGGGAGAGATCAGAGATAGCTTTTGATTTGCGGGGAGAAAGGCCGCAAGGGCGAATGATGGCCTTGATGTCTTCCACTGGCGCCTGGGCCATGTCGTACGGATTGTCAGCCAAGGCGAATAGGTCAGGAGTGACCTTATTGACACGCTCATCCGTGCATTGGGCGGAGAGCAAGACTGCCACCAGCAGCGTGTACGGATCCTGGTGGTCTAAGGGTATTGGAGTCTCCGGATAAAGGTCTTCCAATATATCTACAATAGCGTCGGCCTTAGCCTGCTTGCTGATTCGCATGACAATCTATTCGTTATAAGTGAAGACACCGTGCTCACTGTGTACCTCTACTACGGCTTCAGGTGCCGCCTCTACCCTACCAACAATTTGGGTATCAATTCCGAATGACTTTCCAATAGCGATGGCTTCTGCCGCTTGTGCTTCCGGTAGGTACACCTCCAGGCGGTGGCCCATATTGAAGACCTGATACATTTCCTTCCAGCCTGTGCCTGACTCCTTTTGGATCAGTTCAAATAGTGGAGGGATCGGTAGGAAGTTGTCTTTGATCACCTTTACTTGGTCAACAAATTTGATCACCTTGGTTTGTCCGCCACCGGTACAGTGAATCATACCGTGCATATGAGGCCGCAACTTTTGGAACAGTTGCTTGATGACTGGTAGGTAAGTCCGTGTGGGTGAAAGCACTAGTTTTCCTACCGGAATAGCTTCCCCAGCAATGTCAATCGTATCGGTTAGTTTTTTGCCACCCACGTAGACTACATCGTCGGGCAAAGAAGGATCAAAGGATTCTGGATACTTAGCAGCGTAGCCATGATCAAATACGTCATGACGGGCGGAGGTCAAGCCATTACTGCCCATTCCTCCATTGTAGCTATTCTCGTAAGTAGCTTGGCCATAAGAAGCAAAGCCAACGATGACATCACCCGGCTGGATGTGGTTAACCAGCAACTCATCTCGGCGTAAGCGCCCGAAAGCCGTGTAACCTACATCAATGGTACGTACAATATCACCAACATCGGCAGTTTCTCCTCCAGCCAACTTCAGTTGTACTCCCAGCGCGGCCATTTCATCTGCGAAACGTTGTGTGTATTGAATAATCGTCTTGATCACCTCTCCGGGAACGAGTCCTTTGTTCCGACCGATAGTGGAAGAGATGATGATATCATCCACACAACCGACACAAGCCATGTCATCCAGGTTCATCACCAGCGCATCTTGGGCAATACCTTCCCAAACAGACAGATCGCCCGTCTCTTTCCAGTAGAGATAGGCCAGGCTCGGCTTGGTTCCCGCTGTATCAGCGTGCATGAGGTTGCAATAGGCGGGGTCACCTGCGGCAAAATCGGGCAGGATTTTACAAAATGCCTTGGGGTACAAGCCCTGGTCCAGGCCCTGGATGGCCGCGTGTACTTCCGACTTGGTGGCCGATACGCCCCGGCGTTCGTATTTGGAGGAATTCGACATTGCTGTGCTATTTCCCGCAAAGGTAATTAACCAAAGGATTTGTTATGTAAATGAGGCAGGATTTGATCACGGTCTTTCTCTCACCTACTGTCTTCCGAAATACTCAATCGGTGAAAGTGGCTGTTTAGGGTACTTAATTGTGCAACCACACAGTTGGACTTTACTCTAGCCGGTCAAGCGCCTACATTTGAGTAATCCCTAGTGTTGTTTTAATCCGGAGAGACTTCGCCTTTACAGGCGGGGTCTTTTTCTCTTGCACCATGATTAGCCACCAATGATACCGCTGTACGTGTTCTGGGCACCCAAAGCCCAAGCAGGTTTGGTAGGCTTTGATTAGCGGCTCACCTCATCAATTACTCCAATTTTACTCATCTAACCTCTTAATAATCTGCACCTTACAAAACCTACTCTTGAATATTGGATTCATCTCCAGTGAACTCAAAAAGCGTTAAACCGGGCCGATAACAGGGCTAGAAGGCCCATTTTAACAGGAAAAACAACCTAGCAATACCTAAGGCTGTTATATTTGTCCTCTATCAAGAGCGGTTCTGCCAATTTTTGTGGCAAACCCCAGTAATGACGAGCTTTGAGAAAACCTACTTTTTCACGACAGAACTTCGACTTGTGGACCTGAATGAGTTGTCTACCCGACTTCGCACGCGTGCGACCCGTACAAAACGCATTGCATCTTTTCTTTGGTGGCGAAACCGACGCCTGCTGTCCTGGTTTGGCATTGCCGTCATCGCACTGGCTACCTTAGGTGGCTTTTATTCTCAACAAGAAGAAGAGATTCAACCGGGCATTGAGCTTGCTGCCTTTCCCATTACTATTCCTACCATGGGTTGGGGCTTTGCCTTAGACACCCTGCAAGTACAAGAAAATATCATCGAGGAAGGCCAGTCGCTTTCTGATATCCTTAGCGCTTACGAATTACCAGCAGATCGGGCCTACCAGCTCATCACCAATGCCGGAGAGGTATTTGACCTCCGTACCATGCGCGCTGGCAAACCACTGATCGCATTAGCCAAAGATTCTACTCAGCGCACTGATTACATCGTGTACGAACCCTCCGCCTACGAATATGTCGTTTTCGAACTTAAGGATGACCTTCGCGTTTGGAGGACAGAAAGAGAAGTTACCTCTGACACCCAAGTGGCGGCTGGCATCATTGAAGGATCACTATGGAATGCTATGATCGACCGCGGCTACAGCTTCGAGCTGACGGCCAAGATGGAAGATGCTCTGCAATGGTCAATCGACTTCCACCACCTACAAAAAGACGAAGAGTTTCGTTTGGTATATCAGCAAGACTACATTGAAGGAGAACCAGTCGCAGTTGGGCAAGTTATCGCTGCAGAATACCGAACTGCCGATACTGTTTTTCACAGCATCTACTTCGATAATGGCCCAACGGAAGAAACGGGTTATTATGATCTAACCGGTAAGCCCATGAACTCTGGTTTCCTCAGAGCGCCGGTTAAGTATGCCCGCATCTCCTCCTACTTCAATCTTAATCGTTTACACCCTGTACTGCGGTACCGCCGCCCACACTTTGGTACAGACTACGCTGCCCCTTATGGCACCCCGATCATAGCGGTGGGTAACGGAGTAGTAACCCGGGCCGGCTACACCAAAGGCAACGGTAACTTTGTTAAAATTCGTCACAACGAGACCCACGAGACGCAGTACTTGCATATGCAGAAATTCGCTGCGGGTATCAAGGTCGGCACCCAAGTGCACCAAGGTCAAACCATTGGTTATGTGGGTTCCACAGGATTAGCTACTGGTCCTCACGTCTGTTTCCGTTTTTGGCAGAATGGCAAGCAGGTTAATCACCTCAAGCTGAAATTCCCTCCTGCTAAGCCACTAGCAGATTCACTCATGCCCAAGTTCATTGCGGTACGTGATGCACTGGTGCCACAGCTCAAAGCGGCAGTGCCCGTTAAGATCGAGCGAGATGAAGTGGCAGAGAAAATCATGGAAGAGGGAGAGCAAGCGCAAGATACTGGTGATGAGTAGAACTTAATTCCTAGGACTAACTCAGCATTTAAAATTCTTGCTTAGAGCGTTGCCAAATCCAATATTGGGTACTGGATTCTTTCTTATCCAATAACATAAGCAGTGGGTTATCCAACTCATCCAAAGGTTTCCAGCCTAAGGACTGTAGTAAAGCTTCGTCTTTTCCTTTCACCGTAATGGTATATACTTCTTCGGTATCTGCCCGATAGCAAGCCTCGTGCAGCAACACCGCTGCCTCGTGGTGTCCAAGCTCCGTATTCTTCCAAAAGCGCAATACCACTTTCTTTTTCCAGTGGGCTAGATCGACCACCGCCATCACTTCCTCTGTGGTTTGATGGATGAGCCCCAATCGCTTGCGCTCTTCTCTTCCGTGTAGGATGGGCTGATCACTTGCCGGAAATTTCTTTAGCACCAGTCCGTTCTGGCGAACCAAATGAATATAGCTTAAGGCAGCCCGCAAATCTGCCTGTGGAACTAATTTCCAATAACCATCCCGACGGTTCCAGGTCAATTGGCGTTTCGCGTAATTGCGTGAGTTTTGTTGAATGAGCTCAACGGTGCCGTCCATCGACTGCTCCCCAGCGAAGTAGGGCCACCACTCCTGGTAACCTACCGTTTGTAGGGCAGATAACGCACGGAAACGTTCTAAGGACCTAGCCTCTTCTTCCAAACCCGCAGCGATCATTGCGTGCACGCGCCGGTTGATCCGATCGTACAAAGCTGCTCTGGGCCAATGTGGTTGTAGATAAATAGGCTGAAAGCTTCTGGCTTGCGTGTGCTGCTGCCGGAAACTGGAATATGGCTGACCACTTTCGTGGAACACCTCAAGTGCCCGACGTAGGCGGGCGGGGTTTTGTTGATCTACCTCGGCATAGTAGTCAGGATCAACGGCGGCCAGCTCATTCTGCAGGCCTTCTAATCCCCGCTCTTCAAATAGCTGGTCCACCTTAGCTCTGGTACCCGCAGCGATAGAAGGAAACTCATCCAGCCCCTCGGTAAGTGCGCGTACGAATAGGCCAGATCCGCCTACCAGCACCACCACATCCTTGTCCTGGAATTCTTGTTCCAGTAGCGTCAAAGCTTCCCGGGCAAAGGCACCCGCACTCAGTGGTTCTTCCACACTACGATCAGCAACGAAGTAATGCCTTGCTACGGCCAGTTCGTCAGCACTGGGTCGGGCGTTGCCAATTTCCAATTCATGATAAAATTGCCGGCTATCCGCTGAAAGGATTACGGTAGAGAAATACCGGGCTAACGCAATGGCTAATCCCGTTTTGCCCGACGCTGTCGGACCGCCTACTACCAATAGATATTTTTGTGTAGCTGGCACTGCTTATGCTTCCTCTTTGATCTTCTTAAAAAACGCTTGCAGTTCTTGCGCTACCTCCACCCATGCCCCATTAGGGTTCGGTCGATCATTGATAAAACCACCATCTTTTGGCAAGCCAGCAATCTCCAGCCGGAAGGGGCTACCCTCTAAACCCACCTCATCTACTCGAATGGGAATTAATTTACCAACCTCCAGCGCGCGCTCCGCTAGCGGAAAAATGGGTAAGGACATGGTATTGGGAGTCACTAAAGCAATGACCGTTCGCGCCGCCTCCACCAACCGCTCTTGATATTGCTCTGGTGCCTTCACTACTACTGGTACTGCTTGGTGAACATCCACAAATTGCAGTGCCTCATCCCGCATCGCCAGGAATAAATGTTTCTGCAATTCCTTCAATACCGATTCGTCATCTAGCGCGTACAACACTAAAATTTGTGGTTTACCGTCGTAGTCTGGTAAAGCCAATTCGCCACCGCTTTCAATAGGAGCAACTGCGGCACCAAGCAATTCGGTTTCGACTGCATCCTTAG
Organism: Bacteroidota bacterium; assembly: GCA_039816955.1. GTDB lineage: Bacteria > Bacteroidota > Bacteroidia > Chitinophagales > Saprospiraceae > Lewinella. The sequence continues at coordinate 11,759 of JBCBWU010000134.1, read as the reverse complement.
TTTCCAGGAGAAATTGCGTTAAGCGTTTAGTGATTTGTGCACGCTCTACTCGAAAATCATCATCGGAGATTAAGCTTTCCAGCATCTTGCGCTCAACCGTATTCCAACGTGACAGCAGCAGTAAGATTAGCGCCTCAGGGTCTGGAAAGTCTTCGGCAGCGCGTGCTAAACGCAGGGCGCGCTCTACTTCCCCCTCTGCTACATGCTGCTCCGCTTGTGAAATCACTTCCAGGACCTGTTTCAGGTGTTCTTGCATTGCTGGTCAATTGTGGTAATACGTGTGGTGAGCTTTAGATTTATCAAGCTCTATAGTCCTCCAAGGCGAAATTTATGAATTTTGACTTGCTCTTTTCTCGTCTCGCTTCGTTGAAAAGCCTCGCCGTAACTTAGGTTATGCCTACGTTTTTCACCTTGCGAGCCGAAAAAATAGCTTTGTCAATTTTTCACACCACGCAGTAGCACCGCAGGTAAATCCTGCCTTGGAGGACTATAGGTTAGCGGCAAAGCTCCTGTTTAATAACAAAGAAAAGAAAAAAACAATTTTCTTTGTGCAGAGAAAATCGTTACACCTGTATGCTTTATGCTGCTGTAAGACCCATTGCCACCGTAGGTCTGAAATACTACTTTCGCCGCATTGACCTGGCCAATGCCGAGCGGATTCCTAAGAATGCAGCTGTGATTCTGGCCGCAAATCATCCTACCACCTTCATCGAACCTTGTGTCCTGGCCTGTTTTTTGGAAGAACCACTCAACTTCCTGGCCCGGGGTGATTTCTTTAAAAACAAGATTGCCGCCAAACTCTTGAAGGGTGTACATATTATTCCGGTCTTTAGAATGCGCGATGCCGGCTACAGCGGCATTAAAAACAACTACGAGTCTTTTAATCGCTCCTTTCGGGTACTTTCCGCTAAAAAGCACTTGATGATCCTCGCTGAAGGTCGCTGTATACACGAAAAACGCCTACGGCCCATTCGAAAAGGAACCGCCCGCATTGCGCTGGGCGCGCTAGACGCTGCTGACCTGGAAGAAGTATACATTGTACCAATTGGTGTCAACTACACCTATGCCGACCGTCTGAGGTCAGATATTATGATCAATTGCGGAGAACCTATTCTGGCCAGCACCTACCTGGAGCAGTATAAGGATGCACCAAGTCAAGCGATCAATAAATTGACAGATGAAGTTCGTCAGCGGCTGAGTCAGGAAGTAATTATCATTGAGCAGGTCGAAGATGAACCTTTGGTAGAGAATCTCCTACGCTTGTACCGCACGCAATCTGGTTATCCGCCTAAAGCAGAAATTGGTTCTTCCGAAACGCAACTACGTGGTGAAAAAGCCATTGCGGATGCAATCAACCAGATGCCTACAGAGCAGAAAAAGGAGTTGAGTCTAGCTACGCATGATTACTTCAGCCGCCTGGAGCGCATGCGGATTACTGATGAAGCGCTAATGGGTAAATACAAGCGAAGTCAGAAGAAGACTAGCTCGGTACTCTTTGGTATTTTTCCAGCACTATTGGCGTTGCTATTTCTGCTCCCCCCTCTCCTATTCAGTCAGTGGTTTTCAGGTGTTAAGATGAAGACTTTAGAATTTGGAGGACCCGTACGTTGGGCCTCGTTACTGGTGAGTTATCTGTTTTACGCCTTGTTCTGGGCTATTCTAGCCGCCGTGCTATGGTCTTGGATACCATTGGTTTTGCTACTGCTAGGTAGTGTAGCTGTTCCTTGGCTCATCCGATACGGAGAAACAGCCCGTCAATGGTTATTAGCCTGGCGGACACGGCGTCAAAACGAAAATGAAATCAAATACGTACGGGAATTACGCAAGGAACTGATTGCTCAGGTAGAAGGATTTTGGCAGTAACCTGAGTTAGCGGATCATTTTACAGAAGTATCCACTGGCAGCGGCTTAATAACCAAATCGTTGAGATTATCCAGCACCTTTCGGACACTAGTCCGCAAAATCTTTTTGACGAAAAGCCGGAGCATCACCTTCTTTACCGGCGAGCGAGCTCTCCAATAGGTCTCCAACTCTAGTCGGCAACTATCGGTCGAAATCGGTGTAATAAGGAAGAATTAATACAGTTGATCAACCGGGGGTGGATTCTCGGTCATTTCTCCATAGATGAGCTGCCCTTCTTCCACTGGTTTGGTAACGGTAACGAAATTAATGTGCCCACCGTTGATAACACAGACGTGTGGAGAACCCACTACAGAAGGCCGTATACATAACCTCCACCTGCTCCAGAAATTCTTCAAGCGTAGGGACCTGCTCTTCTTTGTAAAAAAATAACGCATCTCCCTCAATCTCCGCTAACTCTAAACCAATGCAGGTTAAGCAAACCGGCTAATCCACTATCTATTGCAGTGAATGCCGAAGCCAGTACCGAACTCAATCAAAATAGCAATTTCAATGGCAATTGGCATAATTCTCCAACTGTTCATCGAAATTGCTGTTGCGAACTGCCATTTTGATTCATCTCCTTGCGAGCTCAACCTCAAAAGCAGCTTAGACTAACGACGCGTAACCTTCATCACGCCTCCGTTGGCCATAATATCTGAGCGACGCTGGAAAGCGCGATCGGCACTCTTAGGATGATCAGCTTGGTAAGCGTCCCAGCTTTCGTATCCTTTCTCCAGCGCAATCACCTCTTTCAAGACGGACCAAAAGTGGCGAGGTTCGGAATACGTACGACTCTCTCCCTTGCCGAAAGACTCCGCTTCCTGGCGTCCAGCATTCACTTCTTCTATTGCTAGTGCAGCTGGCTTTTTAATGGTAGGGAGCGCATATTTGGCCCGTACATCTTCACGATCAGCATAATCATTGTAGGCTTCCGCCAAATCCCGATTGCGCTCGTTACGATCCAAAGCCAAGGTAGTCACCTCCGCTGCGCGTTCTGGTTGCTCAATACGGCGCTCTACATGACGGCTGTACATCTCCTTATCGTAGGCACGCAGTTGGTAGTGCTTGAATACCTGGGCAATCTGCTGGCCATCAAAGCCCGCCATGCTTAGTCCTTCAATCCACTGCTCGCTATTGGCGATATACTTCATGTGTGCTTTAGCACGGCTAGAAGCTTGGTCGCGGATTTCCGTTAAGTAAGCGGCCACTTCCGCAGCGTTCATCCGGGCGTCGGCCTGACCTTGCTCCAGAAAATAGATACCAGTAGCTAAAATAACGCCCGGAGAGATCGTTCCGCGCTCTGCTTCCAGATACGATTGAGCAGCATTCGTCTGGACCCACTCTTCAATTTCGTAGGCGGTAACCGCACGACGATTTGCGCTAGCGGAGCTACGGCGCTCATTAGTCGCAGGACGCAAGCTCTCAGCGGTTGCACCCGTTCCAGGCCGGAAAACCATCTCCGAAGGCGAATCGTTGGCATCTAAACTGACTACCGTACCAGGCTCACCACTCAGCATTCCTGCCGCGGACATGGTGCTCGTTTCAGGATTTTCAGCGTGCAAGAAACTGGCTTTTTCTCCACTGGAGAGATAACCTACACAAAGAACGATCGCGACAAGGGCTCCGAAGAATTTTGATAGTTGTACAAAGAAATTCATGGCATGTTTGTTTTAAGGTATGTTGAATTGTTATTAAGAATCAGAATAAGTGGCTCGGGCGGCTTGTGCCAATGCGGCATCGATACGCCAGAGCTCGTATGTTTCAATTAGATAAACTAATTTTCGATGATAAGTTTTAGAGGTGGCATAGCCCGCCATTTTTAAGGCAGCAGCCTGGGCCGCGTAATAGGGAACAGTAGTATCCCCGAAAAAGTCAGCTGGACCGTAGCCGGAAACGGGTTCGTATTTGCGAGCAATAGCGGAAATATCAATTGGCTCCTGTTGAACGGGGAAGGTGGCCCAAATCCAACCATAACAGCCCTTTCGGGCCTTTTTACATGTATTTAGCAATAAAGCACTGTGCCGCCGGTAGCTGTCCCCTACATTGCGGTAGCGCTCAAAACGATCATAGTTATGATCATCATGGTGTTGACTGACCCCAATAGCTGGTGAGCGATAGGCAAAATCGGAATCCCGCAACTCACGGTACTGCTTGGCCTTGATTTTCCGACGCCCCTCCTTGGTCGGCAAGGCCTTAATCCCGAAATGATTATTAGTGGTTAACGCTAGATTAGAGCGCCCGGCGCCACTCTCCAGAATCCCTTGAGCCAAGGTGATACTGGCAGAGACTCCCGTAGCGTACATATCTCGAACAGCTGCCGCCAAATATTGATCAATGTAGTCGAGATACCTGCCCGCTGCTTTTCGCTTTCCGGAAGACCAATTTTGCTCTTCCAGTTTCCGCTCTACGATAATGCGATGCCAAGGAATGCTAAGATTACTTAAAGATGCTTTTGAAGATTGTGGATATTCTGTGTTGATACTGGCGTATTCGCCAGCGCGGTAGAGACTATCGAAAGTGACAATTCTTTGGCGAAGATCCTCACCAAAAGCCCAGGTCGTTTCCCAGCCTAGGCGGTATTTATCGGTAATTTCTTGGATGAGTGGTAGTCCAGCAAAGTCATCAGAAGTAGCGTTCCAGGCATACCAAGCCAGGCCGATTCCGGCGACTAGCCCGAACACCGGTAGAAAGCCTTCCATAAAGGCATTCAATAACCGTAAGAACCACTTCATGTAGTGTTAATTGCTTTACCATTAACTCGTGTAAGTTTCCTCCTTTGAAATGGGTGGATGAAGTTGCTATTAAAGAGATACGGTTTGGCTTGATGCACCGTACCCGAATTGCAATACCTATAATGTAGTCATGCTCAGCGAACATGATCGCAAATACCGACCTAATGAGTCAGCACAAAGTATTCACAATTGAAGTTGGATAGCGCTCTTACTACCAATGGAAGTGCCTCTTGCCATTGATATTGAGCTGGTTATTGCAATTGCTTCAGTCACTAAGGTACACAAATCAGAAGAATAAATATCCGACCCGAACAAACATACCGAATCGGCTCTGATTGCGGTTGCGTACACGGGTGATATCTAAGCCATATTCTGCCCCCAGCATAAACTTCAATCGCAGGCCATTAAAAGGTGTGGTGTACAACTGTCCCTTTAACAAAGCCAACATAAACCACTCAGAACCACCAGTATTACGCGGTGCCTCGTAACGAATACTAGCGTGCAACTCTTGTTCAATATTCTTGAACTCTTCGAAGGTTAGGTTGCCTTCTGCAACATCCTGGATCAAGTGATCAGAGACAATCTGTAGAACACCAGATTCTTCCAACGACACACTAAATCCACTGTCGAAACCACCTTCTAAACCGCCATAGAAAGAGGCGAATACACCACGCTCCGTAACAGTGGCAGGTACAATTTCAATGACACGATCCTTCGGAAGTAAACTAAAGTCATGCCGCAAGGATACGGATAAGCCTCCATCCTGAAAACGAGAACCACCGAAGTTCAGCGTAGTGGTTTGCTCCCGGTCTAGGGCCTCGTATTGCAGGCCCGCAAAGAAACGGAAGGTGTTTTGCGTAAACGGTCCACCTACGATGGTATCCAGATCAATCTGAATTTCTTCCAGGCTATCGTCCTCTAAAATTTCAGCTGCGTAGCCGATACCTAGGTTGAAGAGCTCAATCTGACGGGTGGCGTGATCAAACTCCCGCAAGTTTGCCTGATTGTTGATGAAACTGACTTCATTACCCAAGCCAATCATCATGAAATTTTCGGCGCTATTGGGACTCTGCCCGCCGAACGTACGCCCAAAGAAATCCGTTTGAGCGCTAAGGGATACTGTTGCCAAGAGCAGCAGTATAATTGTGAAAGTAGAAATCCTCATAAAGCAAATATTTCCGCTGCACTCATCTTACTGATCGAAAATCGAACCATCCGATTGTGCTTTATTAAATACCCATTTGACGTTTATCGCTGGAATCCAGCGGACAACATCTAAGACCGGAGCGGAGGGGTGCTCATTACTTAGTTGCTGTCTTTGGTACGTAAAACCAAGGCGGGCGTCACCCGACCAAGTCGAATTTGACCAGTGATAACCTAGCCATCCTTCCCATTCCATCGTCCGCCCAGTAGCTATTGGTAGCCCAAAACCATAGAGGGGCAAACGGCTTTCCACGGCCGTCAGTAGTAAGTCCCCTGCCTCATCGGTATTGATTAAGTTTTCTAAGGGATCGGGAAGGATATCTCTAATCTCCTGCCCCATATCGACGTCTCCCAGCAATTCCCGTCCTTGCCGGAAGGTGAGGTCCGTAGACTTAACCCAACCGAAGGAGAAGTCTCCTAAGAGGTAAAAGCCACTTCTCATATTCCACTCCAGGCGTCGAAAACCGGTAAGTAGCATTAAAGGGTGCAAGTTTATTTCCAGGGAAACCGCATTATTGAGTGCCGAAGTGGAAGCTATCTCCCGAGCCGCGAGTCCGATAAATTCATCGGCATCAAAGAGTGCTCCCAAGTCTCCTGGTTGAGGAAACTGACGAGGTGCCAGCGCTCCAGACCAATAGGTTGCGCGGAAGCGAACACCCGCCAAATTGAGTTCTTGTTGCGCCATGCTCGTCCATCCTCTCGTTTCTCGTTGCAGAAAACCAGTGGGTAGTTCAATACGAGTAGCTCGCAGACGATTCTCAATAATGCCAGGAAAGTCAACTGCGTTGAGCAGGTCATCATCTATCACTATCTCCCCACCCAGCACTGTTTCGTCTGCCTGGTAGCCCAAAGTACTGGTTTGAAAAACGTAGCGCACCCCCGGGCGAAACTCAAAACTCTCCAACAATCTCCGCTCAATCCCGTTGAACCACCAACCGAAATAGTCCGTGCGGGCGGCTTGCCAAGGCCACTGAAAGCTAGGCGCTTTACGTCGAGTATCCTCTTCAGCCATCGCAGCAGACAAAGAGGGACCAGTAGGCATCCAGTCTTGCCCCTGCAGGAGGCAAGCACTAAGTAAGACGAATAATAAACTGAGGTAGCCTTGTTTCATAGTTTCTTGTTAACGACTGAGGGTTAAATCTCCGGAAAACAGCCGCCACTCGCCACGTATTGCCCGGTACCATAATTGAAATGCAAAAACCTGGGGGTCCATTCGTCGGCCCCGAAATTCTCCGTTCCAGGCCGGCCAACGCAAGCTATTTGGAAGCAGTTCGGGTTCCAAAAGGATTTGGTCGTAGACCATTCCACCATTACGAGAGAAGATCTGTAAGCGCATCTCTTCTACATTGGGGGAGGTAAATATTTCGTACTGATCGTTGTTTCCGTCATCATTGGGACTGAAGGCCGTTGGCGCGAAAAATTGGATAGGCTTCACCTCAACAAATACACTATCGATGGCGAAACACCCTAGTGAATCAATTACGCCTACCTTAAAAAAGTCAGTTTTCGTGGCCACGTAATTGAAGGTTGAATCATCGCCAATCTGAGGACCTCCATTCCAGACTACTTCGTAGCTATGCGGAGTACCACTTACTTCCAAATCCATTTGAATAGCAGCACCTTCCCAAACCTGGAGCGGATTATCCGACAATACCAAAGGGCCGGCAATGGACGGAATAAGCGTAATCCCAATCTCACTAAACTCCACATTAGCAGAAGCTACGTTGACACAGCCTTCACTATCCACCGTAGTCACCGAGTACTCTCCTGGTTCTTCTATTTCTATACTCTCCCCTACTTCACCAGTACTCCAGGAATAGATAGGATTACCATCCTGAAAAGCCCAGAGTACAGCCGTCTCCCCGGCACAAGCCAATTGATCTTCAATAAAGAGCTCATCGGGTTCGATGTACTGGGTCGTCTGAATAACAACACTGTCGCATCCGGTACTGGCCACCAGTTCCACCACCTCTACCCCCACATCATCGGGGTTACAACTAAACTGATCCACATAAGTAGTATCTGCTCCACCGAGGTTAAAGTAGTTTACTAATAAGCTATCGCAACCACAGCTACTCGTCAGCATCACCGAAGTAGACTCTAGGGCAAAGAAGGAGGCACAATCAAGACCTTGCGTGGTGGTGTCTGGAACACTAAACAGCTGATAGATGAGCTTGCGGTTGCAAGAGGCAGTACCACTTCCACTGGGGGTTTCGGTGAGGCCATCGACGGTGATATCAGGAAAGTCGCAGCGATCGATAATGACAAAAATAGCCGCAGAATCCTGGCCAAGTCCAGGAAAAGACTGAACGCCATCCGGAATGGTCCAGGTGTTGCAGAGCTCTTGGGTGGCCGGTAAGAATACAGTATCCCCACAGCTCACCTCAATCTCCAATTCAAACTGCTGGGGGTTGGAGGAGGTACAATCTCCACTGGGATCAAAACAATCCTGCGCGTTCCCAGCTACCGTCAAAAGGCAACAGAGTAGCCAAGCAGCAGCATGGCGAGCGATATACGGCAATTGACCACACCAGAGCGAACGGAACAATATCCGGAACGCTTGGGTGAGTGAATCAGCAGCTAAAACAAGAACGGTTTTTACCAACACTAAAGCAGCGTTTAATGATTATTGATCAATAAAGTGGCATAAAACTTCTGAAACCACTTCGATCCTGCTGTGTCACTTGCATGCTGCAAGCACGGTCAGCCTAGCTTAAGAAAGCAACCAGCTAAAGGGCTTGCATACTTTTCGGTAATGCAGTGACGTACTGGTTTTCAAGCGACTGTTGATGGGATAAAATGTGTAGTGTAGTTGCTGTAGGTCTTATTCACGCACCTCGACTAGCTTGGCCTGAAAGACCAAGGCGCGCATATCGTGATATTCCTGTACTTGCGTCGCATAGGCCTTTGCTTCTGTGTAAGTGGCAAAAGGGGCTGCAATAACGCGATTTAAAGTAGACTCCCCTGGCTGTTCTTCCTGCAGCATAAAGACATTGTCAAAACCTGCATCAATCAGGCGTTTGACGTGGCGTTCTGCGTTAGCCCGCTTGGTGTAAGCACCAAACTGCACGGAGAATGGAGAGAATGGTAAGTCAATTACAGTGATCCCGTTCTCCGTCCTTCCGAGTGCACCTTTTGTGTAGTACTCGTCCGTAATGATACAGGGTTGATTCTTGTCCTCTTGGTAGGAGGAAGGCACCTCCTCCAAGGTCATCTGAGGGGTAGCAATACGACTTTGGCTGGTCGGTTCATAGGCATTGGGCCTAGGCGGTACAGCACGACGTTGTTGCGCTTGATCTACGCCACGCACCTGAAACCTGCCTTCGTCCTCATTACTGATGGACGCCATGGTAGGACCGGCAGTCTTACGCTCACCTAAGACCCGTAGTCGGACTTCGATCTGACGTTCACCAATCAGGCCCAACTGGCTAGCAGCTGCTTTAGTAATGTCGATAATGCAGCCATCACAATAAGCACCACGGTCATTGATACGCACCTGAACGGACATGCCATTATCCAAGCGAGTTAACTGTACGACTGTTCCTAATGGCAGTTTCTTGTGAGCACCAGTGAGTTCATTTTGACTAAAGACTTCTCCTAGAGCAGTAGGACTACCCTCGTAATAATCGGGATAAATCATAGCTGTACCAGCCTCAGTGGAAGCGGTAGGAGTTTCCTCAGTTTGACGGGGCTGTTCGCTGTCCCATCGGAAGGATTGTGCAGAAACACAAAAAGTAGAAAGAAAGGCTACTGCAAGTAGAACAACTTTCATAGAGCTTGCTTTATGAAGTTCGGATTATAAAATTTCCAAAAGTGTTCTTCAGTGCTGGTCAAATACCAGGAAGACCTATCAGGTCACTTCCTTTTTTCAGCAATGGGCTTGCAGATGAGATAGATTTGCTATCCCTAAAGGTAGGTATAATGAGAAAAGTCCGAGCAAAAAACAGTAAAAACGGACATATATTTAACATTTTTTCTTGTGAATGCTCGTTCAATCTAACTTACATAGCGGCCACTCAGTCATCGAACTCAGAAGAGTCCATCTAGTATCACTAAGCAGCCAAATATGAGACTAGCTACGCCATTAGTCGTAAAAAAGGCCAAATTCACGCGGCGTAAGTCGTTGGGTTTCACTAAGGTGTGCTGGTAGAATAACAGTATTAGAAAAATGCCAGCAGCCAGGTAATGCAGGCCAGTAAAGGCGGTATAATCCTGCCCTTGTAAGTAGACTGCCGTGACCAAGAATCCCGCGCACAAAAAATGTAGAAAATTAGATAAGCGCAGGGCGCCCGCCTTGCCCAGCGCCACAGGAATGGACTGCAAACCCAGGCCTTCATCAAAATCGCGGTCTTGCAGGGCATAAATAATATCGAAGCCGGCTACCCAAAGTAAGACGACAATCCCGTACAAAACACTAATTAGACTGAAGTGGCCGGTCACTGCCAGAAAGGCCCCTACCGGAGCCAACGCTAAGCCCAAACCCAGTACAAAGTGACACCAGGCCGTGAAACGCTTGGTATAGCTATAACCGAGAATGATTAGCAAAGCTACAGGAGCTAAAGCAAAACACAGTGGATTGATAAACCAAGTTACCAACCAAAAGGCCAGGCTATTGATGATCACAAAAGTGAGTGCCGAGCGGGCAGAAATGACCCCCGCTGGGATTTCGCGCACTTTAGTCCGGGGGTTCTGCTCATCGATATCGCGATCCAGATACCGGTTGAAGGCCATGGCAGCCGAACGGGCAAATACCATGCAAAGCACGACCAAAAGCAAAATTCGGGCGCTAAACTGTTGTTCGCTCAAACTGCCCAGGACATAGCCTACCAAAGCAAAGGGTAAGGCAAAGATCGTATGACTGAATTTAATTAATGACAGGTAATTCTTCAGCTGTTGAGCCATAATGAAAAGATAAAATTAGAAAGTGGAAGTAGGAAATAGGAAGGCGTGAGCTTGTCAACAATTCCGAATTATCCCACTACAACTTGATTCTTATAACAAGTAACAAAAAATGGGCCATCCTGTTAGACAGAATGGCCCAAATTTCTCTTATTAAGCTTGGCTTACTGCGTTACAGCAGGAGCAGCAGTACCTTCCGCACCCATAACTTCACCAGTTAGGTAGATGAAAGTCTGTGGAGGGTTGGTGTTAGCAGTCAAAGTAACCTTCTGGTTACGCTTACCTTTCTTGTTCTTAGAGTTGAACTCTACAACAATCTCACCAGTAGCACCAGGAGCGATTGGCTCACGTGGCCACTTTGGTACCGTACAACCGCAGCTACCCTTAGCATCGCTGAGGACTAGCGCTTCGTTACCAGTGTTGGTGAAAGCGTAAGTGTGAGATACCAACTCACCTTCAGTTACAGTACCGAAGTCGAAAGTAGTTTCTGAGAAAGAAACACTAGTGGTAGGACCAGCAGGAACAGCTGGCTGAGCTTGCTGTGGGTTAGCTTGTGGCTGAGCAGCAGGCTGGATAGACTGGTTCTCAACGTTTTCACGAGCAGCTTCACGAACATCGTTATTTCCGCTTTGGCAGCTTACTGCGAAAGCAGCGATAATTGCTACGCATACAAAAGTCTGAATATACTTCAGCATCTTTCTAAATGGTTTGGTTTGAAAAATGGATTATTTGTTTTGCTGGAACAAAATTAACTAATCACCACCAAGGCTTTGTTAAGCGCTCGGCAAAAATTGTTAATCGGTTGTTAAGAGGACTTTTAGTGTTCCCATGAGCCGTCAGGAATTACCTATTCGGCTATCGTTAAGCCTTTTTGAGGGCCGCCAAAAATTCATCCGCAGAGCGGGCGTTTAGGCAGTGTTCGGCGCTAAGGCCACCTTTTCGGGCCGCTAAGGTACCAAAATATATATCCGCAATACCAGCGGTGCTGTGCGCATCAGGATTGATACTAATCAGTACGCCTTT
>JBCBWU010000133.1:0-20042 GCA_039816955.1 Bacteroidota bacterium | reverse complement strand
TCTTGGGGATCGAAATCGCTGATCAATAATTCCGTTTGCTGCGTTGTAACATTGTAATGCCAGATCCCTGCGTTGGTCTCATGGCTAAATATCCAATTAGTATTATACGGCCAAATTCGAGCTGCGGGTAAGGAGATAACTGTTTCGGCATCGCTTCCTGCAGCAATGGCATGACGTTGAATTTGACGTTGTCCAGCGCTGCCCGTTACGTAGAGGATGGATTGCCCATCTGGTGCCCAAACAGGGTATTCGCCTTTGCTTAGTGGTGTCACTTTTCGGCTTTCGAGTTCGAAGGTACATACACCTGCTTCGCTTCCTTCTAGCATAAACACTAAGGCATCCCCCTGCGGTGACCACTGAGGAGACTGGATCATCATAGGCGCCGCAAATAAGACTTCCTCTTCACCAGCTGCGTGGCGGAGACGTAGTTCATAAGCTTGTTCTCCCTTAGTTACGAAAGCTAACATTTCTCCGTTTGGGCTGTAGCCAGGGTGCCAGCACTTCATTGCGGTAGTAAACGCTTGTTGTGGATCATTATCCTCCGCCCGGAATTGGAAGAAGGCGTAATGCTCTTGCCAGGCCTCTGTCCAAAAATATTCCTCTTGTTGCTGCAAATGGCGCAATGCGAGCGGACTGGAGTAAATCGTCTGTTTGGTGCGTGTTTCCAAGTCCATGGTATGAATACCAAAGGTGTAGAAATCACGAGCGATATAAGCTATGGTTTGTTCGTTCAGCCAGGTAACCCCTCCCAGGATCATTTCGCGATCCAATAAAGGTAACTCAGCCCCACTTTCCAGATCTTTAAGATACAGTTGGCCCAAGCCTGGTAAAACACCATCATAAGCTGGAACAGCAGTGGAATAGCGAATAAAACAAAGCTGCTTACCAGAAGGGGAATAACGGGCCTGCATGTCCCCAATGTAGTCCACTGGTGGATAGGTGAGCGCCACTTTTTTGGCACTATCTATACAGGCCGTAAATAACTGATAGGGCCGTCCGGTTTGCCCTTCAGACCAGAGCAATTGCTGTCCATCTGGCGACCAGTCCAAAGAGGATAGTGGTGGTGTATGAGCTACGCTTACGAACTGGCGTTCAGTTTGCTGTTGTACATCGCGTATACGAATGATGCGTTCGGCACCAAGGCGAGCAAGATAGGCCAGTTGTAATCCATGAGGTGCGAAAACGGCCTCGGGTGAAAAGCTACTATTGGTCTTCGTTAGCGGAACTTCCCGGTGCTCTTGTCGCAGAAAGAGTTGATTAGAATTGTCTTCCTGTTCGACGTAAGTCATCTGCAGTTGATCATTGGACCAACGTAAAGCAGTACTGACAGGAGCTTCGTTGAGCATACTCCGTAGCTGTTCCTGTGCATCTTTTTTACCAATCGTCCAGTAGCCTAGGCCACTTAATAGTAAGACGAAAACACCACCTAGTGCCCAAAGGAAGGGAGTGAAGGTTCTTGCTTTCGTTGGTACCACTGCACTAACCGGACTAAGTAAGCGATAACCTACGCCGCGGATAGATTCTATTTCGATAACACCACCCACTTGCTGAAAAAGAATTCTTAAGTCAGAGACCGACTTGCGGATCGTTTCATCACTCACCAGGACACCCGCCCAGATGTTTGACAGGAGCATTTCTTTAGTGACAACTTCTCCCTGCCGAGCGGCCAGGAAGCACAGAAGTTGCATCAACCGCTTACTTACGTCAATGGTATTACCGTTTTCCCGCATGCAAAAATGCTCGGGATCAACAGTGAACTGACCAATCCGGAAGGGCGGCTGTTTTTCCATAACTAGGGCGAATTCTCCCAAAAATCGGGATTTCACACTCTTTTCACACTCTTTTTCGGGTCAAAATTGTGCTAGACCCTAATATAGCGGAGTGGATGTACACCAAAAATAGCGTATCCCATAGACTGGGCCACGCCGCATTGATAATCAGCTTTGTATACTGCGCGACAACACTCCCCGTATCATCTCCTATTAGATTCGGCCAGGGTTGCGCCGTACTAGACACGATGATCACCTGACGTTCAAAACAGTTAACACGGTGTAGATTCTACTGTCCGTGCTTGAAGAATCTTACTAGTCTTTTAAGTACTTAATCTGCGAATAGGCATCCGCATTGGATTGCTTATTCGCTTTTTTAGTTTCGCGGCAATCTAATCTCATAAGTCTTACCCGCTCTATTCGTGAGCTTACTTTCGATCAGCCAAGGGTTGTACACTTTTAGGATGCGATAGCTCGTACCCCGCTCTTTTGCGAAAGCACCCCAGCTCTCTACTGCTTCGCTTACCTCTTCCGTAGTATAATCATCCAGTGGTTTGTAATAATCTTCTTTATCGAGATAGAAACCAAAGGCCCGTGGGTTTTCCAGAATATTCTTGATCGCTACCAATCGGAAATAGTAGCGAGAGGTTTCTTCGTTTAGGTTGAGTTCAAAGTAGTTATCGGCTTCCTGAATACGCAGGCGTTTACTCATATTTCCACCACCCATGTTGTAAGCGGCAGCGGCATTCGCCCAACTGCCGAAACGTTGGCGCAAGGAACGCAGATACTTCGCTGCTGCGCGGGTTGATTTTTCTAGGTGGTAGCGCTCATCTACTTCGCTATTAATCTCCAAACCATATTCTGTGCCGGTTCCTTTCATGAATTGCCAGATGCCTTTAGCACCAGCAGGTGAGACGGCATTACGTAGAGCAGATTCTGCTACCGCAATGTATTTCAGGTCTGTTGGTACGCCTTCTTCTTCCAGAATACGTTCCATGACTGGGAAAAAACGCATGGTAGATTTGATAGAAAGAATCGTGCTACTGTGCCAATAGGTATTTACGGTGAGTTCGCGATCCAGGCGTTCCCGGACATCAAAATTATCCATCGGCAGTAGCTCTCCACAGAACTCAAACTCCTGATCGAGATCCATTCCTTTGACAATTTGCGGAACGTTTTCGGTGGGTTGCCAATCGTAGCTTGGTTGCTCCTCGGAGGTCATTCGAGAGGCAATGAGTATGAAAATTGAGGTCAGCGCGAGGAGTAGTAGGTTAATGCGCCATAAGTTTTGTTTGGTCATCTTTTTGTGTTTTGGAACATGCTATTTGGGTGATAATAAAACTCAAGATAGGGAATTGGGGGGTATTGTAGGTTAAAGCCCGGGAGGAAGAATTAAGGGTGAACGCTCTATGAACTGAAATTTACTAAGGTGGATAAAAGTCACTCACAATGATGTATCTTTCTAAAACCAATATTCAACAGTATGAAAACATCTATCCCATTTTTAGTGCTTATTCTTGCCTTGGTTTCGGCTTGTATGCCATATGATCTAACGAAAATGAAGCCAGCGCAAGTACAAAGTCTCTACCAGGGCTCTTTGGAGAACGCGGTCTATCCCACTAAAGACAAAGTGGATGCCAACCTATTTGCGATCAACGCGGAGAATCAATCTTTGGTGCGTAAAACGATTGACGGCGAAGACTACGTATTGATGCTTTCCTGGAAGGGGAATGATAAATACTACAAAGCACCTTACGTTGAGGAAGATGGTGTTTATAACACGGGAGATCGATTCCCCATTTGGGTGACCGCCGCTCCACAGCTGGCCAATTGGGCAAAAACGGAGCCTCGTTTTATGAAATGGGCACGGGACGGTGAAAAAGAAAAAGTAGACGGCCGGCTTAAGCAATTATTAGGCTTACCGCCTAATCCAGCCTATACCTACAATTATTTCGTGGAGTTTTGGGTTAAGCCAGGCGATTTATTCCGGCCCTGCCCCGACTCAGAAATTACTGATAGCGCCTGTGGTGCTAGCTTCCCGGCAACTATCGATTCTACCTATCAGGCTTGGATCAATAATACTAGAGCCGAACGCTTCTACGACCCCAGTGAAATGATGGACAAATACCCCTGGACAGCCTTAGGGTACACCTATGACTGGTCGCCACGTAACAAAAAGCACCAAGGCCTAAGCGAGTACGTGATCAGAAACAACAGCGATGTGATCGTGAAAGAGATTTATACAACGGAGCAGTATTTGCTGAAATAGGAGAGGGGATTGGAATCGACGTAAGGAGGATCGGTAATGTGTTCAAGCGTTACCGTACAAATTTATTCGTCTAGCTTATTGACAACTTTTCTTCCTCTAACTCATCAAAATCATATCCGAATACAGATACCTGATATTTACCTAGCATTTCGATAAAAGCACGTTTAGATAACCCGACCATTTCTGCACCTTGACCAGAAGAGATTAGGCCTGATTCGAATAATTTTGATGCGAGTAGCATACTAAGTTCAAACTCACTAATTTGTAATCCGTCTGGAAGATTAATATTTACACTCATACCATATTTTCTTTCTACAACACTCTAAAGATAGCCAAAGATTCCTTCTCTTGGTAGGTAGTGATTGGTTGAGGTGCTAGGTTCGTATATAGGACAAAAGTCAAACGAAGCTCCTAAAAACTTCAGCTTCGTTAAAGCTCCTACATCTCACTACTGCTTAAGCGATAATTTACTATTTTTATTAGCGAGCTTAATGAAGTTGATTTTAAGCTTTTGCGCTGCAATTTTCTAGTGCTCATTAGTAACCTAAATTCAAACTTGAAATGACAAATTTTAGTCGCTTTTCTCTTCTGTTTTTGATCGTTCTTTTTCTTGGTTGTGGTGATGATGATGAAAATATTACTGTTACAGGTGATGGCTTGCTAGCTCAGCTGGAAAGAGCAAGTGACGGTGTTTCTTATGAATGGACGGATCTTGTTTACGATGCAGACCAGAATTTGACGAGAATTGAAACACAACTGGAGAGTTTCTTACAGACAACTTACGAATCCTCCTATGAAGGGGGAGAGGCTGTTTCGCTGCGTTATGTTTCTGAGAATTCCAATGCCGGCAATGCCATTACTAAGGATTATGATCTCATTCGCGAGGGTAACGAAATCAAGCTACGTACCAGTGCTGGAGTAGATGAGTACGTATACCAAGTTACCAATGGATACATTGACAATTGTAAAGCCTTTTACGGACCTAATAATGAATACTTCAACGAAACGGTATTTACCCGAAACGCCGATAATAACATTGAAAAAATAGCCTATTTCGCTACCGATGCCAGCAGCACGGATCTAAAGGTATACGAGTATACTTTCTCTGACTATGCCAGCAACGTTGATCTTCCGGGCGCTTATAATCCCGTATTAGGGTTCAATTTTACTGGATTTCCTGGTCAATTTGGAGAATTGATAGGCTTGAAGATATCTAATCAACCACCGATGAAATCCTCTTACTGGGACGCCGGAGGAACCTTCCGCGAAGAGAACCTCAGCGCAGTACCAGTGATAGTTGATGAAATCTTGCAGGAGATTTCTTACACTAATGCGGGTATCCCCAATAATGATTATCTGCTCAAGCTTTCTTACAATTAGAGGGTTTGAGTTTATATACTGCTGCCCCCTTCACACAATACCGGAAAATTGACGGAGTTGGCGATAAAGCAGTACTGGTGGGCTCGGTGATGTAGCTCCTCTAGTTTTTCTTGCATGCTTGCTTCCGCCACTTGCACTTGTGGGTGGAGAGTTACGCTAGTAAAGCGGCCACTCCCTTTGTCATCTTCGGCCATTTCGCCAATGGGCGTGTCTTCGTACGCTAGTACGATTACTCCTTCTACTGCGCAGAAATGCAAGAACCAGAGCATATGGCAACTGGAAAGGGAAGCCACCAGTAATTCTTCTGGATTATAACGCGAGGGATCACCTCGGAAGGAAGGGTCAGAGGAACCCGGGATAGGACCTGCCTTGCCGGGAAAGTAATATTCGTGGTCTCTGCTGTAGGCGCGGTAGCTGCTGGTACCAGTTCCTTTATTGCCGGTCCAGCGCATTTGCATGTTGTATTGATGTGTCTTCATGATAGGTGGAGTTTCATGCCTTCGTGCGATGCCACAAAGCCGAGTTTTTCGTAAAACCGCAGGGCTTCCGGGCGTTTTTTATCGGTTGTTAGTTGCACCACATGGGCGCCTTCTACTCGAGCTTGTTCAATGGCCCAGGTAAAGAGTTGTTCTCCCAACCCCTGTCCACGATAATCACTATGGATACGAACGGCTTCGATCTGGGCCCTAATTCCGCCGCGATAGGTGAGGTAAGGAATAAAAGTAAGTTGTAGCGTACCAATGACTTGCTGCTCGTCTTCTAAAACAACTAAGTGCTGGTTGCTATCATTGTCAATCCGTGCAAAGGCCCGTAGGTAAGCGTCTGGAAGTGGATCTCGATAGTCTTCGCGTAAGCGCCCTAACTTATCATGGGCGAGCATGGCCACAATGGCGGGAACATCAGTAGTGGTGGCAGGTCGGATTAGCATAGGAGGGGGATTAGAATTAGCGTGAGAATTAGAATTAGAATGGAGACTTAGTTTCATTCTCTAATTCACTCCGGACTCGAATAAATCGATGGCTTTAAGAAGAAGGGAGTTAGGATTAAAGTAAGTAAGATAGCTGAAGTAAAACTTACTGCTATTCTAACGCTAATTCTAATTCTAATTCTTATTTCAACCCTTCTTCTCCCGCGGCTTCTTATAAACCGGCACGGTACTACAGGGCTCACCGTACATGATACTCTTTGCTAAAGGCTGGAGCTTGCGCGTCACTTCCAAGTAGGCAGCGGGCGGCACTGGGTGGTCGCTACAGCCTTTGATGACCAGGCGCTGATCGCGGTACTGTTCGGCATCCAACTCGTCGAGTTTACGGAGGAAGAAGGTACGGTAGTAATCTTCGGCGGTACCCTGGTAGATATCCTTGGCAAAGGGCGCGGCCGAAGCAGCTACCAGCATATAGGCCCAGATGGGGATGATAGCATCCGTGGAACAATAGACCAGCAAGATTTGATCTTGGTATTGTTCCCAGTCGTGTTCTTTGAGTGAAGCACGGAAGTCCTTTTCCTTGAGGATCATTTCCATAAAGAGGAAGTCCTTGAGGTCAAAATGTGCTACTTTCTGCTGGGGGAAGAACTCTTCTAACTTAATGGTTATAAGTCCACTATTTGCTACCCGATTGATCAGGGGCTGCTCCATTTTGCTTTCTTTTCTATAACCTGTACCAGAGGCGGGCTCGAAAATTACTCTTCTTCCGAATGGTCGGCGGTGGGTAGACCTGCTTCTTCCTCATCGTCCGAAGCCATTTCACCAATGGTGTTGTCAGGCTCTTGAAATTCTTTTGGTTGTGGCAAATCCTCGATGCTCTTCAGGCCAAAGTAGTCCATAAACTTAGCGCTGGTAGCGTAGAGGAGGGGCTTGCCGGGACCGTCGCTACGGCCTACAATTATAACAAGTTCCTTTTCCAATAGTTTCTGGATGGCATAATCACAGCTAACACCTCTGATTTTTTCCAGCTCTGGTTTTGATACCGGTTGCTTGTAGGCCACGATGGATAAAGTCTCCAACGCAGAGCGCGATAACCGCTTACGGGTGTTTTGTCTTAAGAAAACGCCTACGGTATTATGGTAAGCCCCTTTGGTCAGGAACTGAAAACCTCCACCAATTTCTGCTATCTCAAAGGCAAATTCTTCGCCCTCGTAGCGGGTCTTTAACCTTTCAATAGCGTCAACGATCTCTTGCTCTGGAAAACGAATGCCAAAGGCTTCTTCCAAAACACTGTCTATCTCATCCAGACTGATCGCGTGATCCGTGGTGAAAATGAGGCTCTCTATATGCTGTGCTAACTGATCCAAAGATTCTTTATTCGGTAATCGAAGGGAATTCCGTGGTAAAGATAATGGGATTTGCGAGGGATTGTTTAGAAACAGATCAGTATCGGCCCATTGCGAGGGATGTTGCCTAAAATGGCATTGCAGTAAAGCCGCATTGCAACGCGGCTCCATCAGCGCGGTAATCTCTAAAGACAATCTTTTTTTCCTTGACGAAATGCTGTACTCCGGGTCATACGCAGATAGCTGTTCCGGTTATACTTAGGCGTGTCTTTCCGGCTTTGAGCGATTATAAAACCCAGGCCATCCATCCCTTCCAGAGTGTAGGCCAGCCGTACCTGACAACCAACTTGCTGTCGAGATAGATCAGGGTGCTTACTGGCGTGATATACCATGGCTTGCCGCTGGTAGCGTTCTAGCGTTGCTGCTGTAGGCTCCGACCATTCAATGTAAAGGAGTTCAGGCTGGTCAGGTGCGTAACGAGCTGCAAAACGATCACCTTCTCTTAATTCCAGTCCTTTACCTTTAATGGGGTGGATGGATTTAATCGGAATCTGTTGTACCTGATCACCAGCGCGATAAGAAGCCTGCCACTTTCGATCGGCTATGAAGATGCTGACTTCGGTTGTAGTTCCCTGCCCAGTGGCCAAAAGGTCGACAATAGCTTGCTTTTTGGCCGGGCGATTAGACCAGGCAATTGCTCCCGCGATAACGAAAATTGATAGTAGCACTCCTGCAGCAATTAACCGCCAGCGTGAGGTCTTCTTATCCTGCTCCCGCCGAATATTATGTGGCGTGTCGACATCCTCATTGTGGCGCAGATCATAAGAAAAACTACCGTTGTCGCGCATGAGGTAAAGCTCAAACAACTCTTGGTCTAGAAAAAAGGAATAGTTTTTAGAGTCTTTGACCCCAAAGTCAATCAGCATGATGCGATTGTTACAATGAACCATCAGGTGCCCGCTATCCTCGCCGTGGTACATGCCCACACGATATTTGCGTCCACCATAGCCGGGTACTGTCCATTGTTGTTGTGCCAAAATAGGTTGGATTAGCGCCTTTATATAAGTAATGCTGATTCTTGAAAAAGATACAAGAAAAATATCCGCAACGCTACCGCCCCGGTCGAATTTAACAGTCCGCTAGCCAAAAAATGACAGAGCCGCAGCCTTCCTAAAGGAGAACTGCGGCCCGTGCCAAAATAGATGGTTATAGTACGTTTCTGGTCGTCAAAAGTGATCCCATTCACTATCGGGATCTAAAATTGACTTAGTCTTTTAGTTTTTCATCAGCTTAAGTACGCGTGGCTGTTCGTTGCCATCTACTACCTGTACGGTGTACATACCAGCTGGCAGCTCACTCATATTTAGGTCGAAGCGGCGGGTACCAGCAGCGACGGTGTAGGTTGCCAGTACTTGCTGCGTGTTGCTTAATACTTGTACCTGAGCGTTAGCGGAAAGTTCCACACCAAAGTCTAGGGTGGTAAGCGCGCTAGCCGGATTCGGATAAGCGGCAAGCACATCATGCTCTACACTGCTAAAGTTATGACTTGGTGTACCACCAATACAGTTACCGTTAATGGTTACCCGATCACTAAAGGAACCGGTACAATCGTCGGTACTTACAGTAACGGTATAATCCAGGTAGCCGCCACCAATGAAGGTCACTTCTACCTCATCACCGGTAGTAGTATTTACCGTTACGGGGCCACTAAACTCCCAGCTTACATCAGCGAAAGGAGGTAGGTTAGTAGCTCGGTAAGTTTGCGTTTGACCGAAGCAACCTAAACTAGGACGCTCAATGACGGGGTCAATCTCGTCACCTACAGATACGATTACTAGCTGTGTTTCCAGGAACGGACAAGACTCGTTGTCCGTACGTACGCAGCGGAGATAGTAAGTGGTTACGTCCAAAGGACCAGGCTGATAGTTGGGTGAGTTACTATTAGGAATTTCGAGCCATGTATTATCAAGTGGACCACCGGTGGTGTTGCTCAACCACAAGAATTCTAGAGAGCCACTACCACCACTTGGTGCGTCGGTTTCCACTAATTGCTCAGGTGTATTTCCTGGAGCACACAACTCCTGGTCGAAACCAATCATTCCCGGGTAGGTCACATTATCCGGACAAGGATCATCATCACCTGGTACCAGGCCACTGATGATACCAAAACAGCCGTTGGCATCAGTAACGGTGACACTGTAAGTGCCTTCGGTATAGCCGCTGGCAATTGCGGTAGTTTCTCCGTTGCTCCATTCGTAGGTATAAGGAGCAGCACCACCGTTTCCACTGGCTTGCAAGTTGCCATTGACAAGCTCTGTCACACTGGCAACAACATTAACATTAGACTCGGCAATAGTAATTGAACCACTCACATCACAACCAAAAGCACCCGTTACGGTGTAGCCGTAGGTGCCAGGAGCTAACCCACTTACGGTGGGTGTGGTCGCACCATTGCTCCACTGGTAAGTGATCGGTGCAATACCGTCGGTAACAACGATGCTAGCACTACCGTCATCGGCACTGCTACAATCAGGCGCGTTTGCGGTAGCAGAAGCTTCAATAATAGAACGGAAAATACAAACCAAGCCTTCGCGGCTTTCGCAACCTTCAGAGTCGGTTACGGTGTAGAAGTACATGCCTGGGGGTAGGTTGGTAATAGCTGCAGTTGTTGCACCATTACTCCACTGGTAGGTATAAGGTGGTGTACCACCGTTGGCAAATACCTCGGCGCTACCGTTGTCTTCATCACCACAGGCATAGGTCTGTTCAAAAGTTGTCCACACCGGTGCAGGCTGTTGTATGGCAAGGCTTCCCTCACCTGTACAGCCCTGGCTATCGGTTACGGTATAAGAGTAGTTGCCGGCAGCTAGTCCGCTTACGTCTTGCGTTGTTGCACCATTACTCCATTGATAGGTATACGGACCTACACCGCCACTTGGTGATAGTGTAGCAGAACCCTCTGCTTCACCGTGGCAGTTCACGTCACGTGCGGTAGCATTGCCAATTACTGGAGTGCTAGCTAGAACCGAAACGCCGCCGGAGCGAGTACAGCCGTTCGCATCAGTGATGGTATAACCGTAAGGACCAGCAGCTAGACCACTAATGGTAGCAGTAGCAGCGCCGTTACTCCACGCGTAGCTGTACGGAGGAGTACCACCACTCGGGGCAAGGCTTAATTCACCCTGAGTATCGAAGCGGCAACCGTTATTGATA
This sequence comes from Bacteroidota bacterium, assembly GCA_039816955.1. Classification (GTDB taxonomy): domain Bacteria; phylum Bacteroidota; class Bacteroidia; order Chitinophagales; family Saprospiraceae; genus Lewinella. The sequence goes on along the minus strand of JBCBWU010000133.1, from coordinate 9,140 downwards.
CGGCTAATGTTAGCCTGAATAGAGCTAGCTTGGCCCACATAAATATTGCTGCTCACGGAGCAACCTTCTGAATCTGTAATAGTGTACTGATAGTTCCCCGCTGATAAGCCCGTGATGCTATTTCCACTGCCACCGTTACTCCAGCTGACACTGTAAGGAGCGGCACCTCCGGATGGATTCACACTCGCGCTACCATCGGATCCTAAGAAACAAGTGGCCGCTGAGTTGGAAGCGTTAGGTTGAATGGGGCAGAAGAACGCGCTAGCCTGGAGCGATGTGGTCATGCCGAGCCCCAGAAGAAGTGTTAATACCCATATAGGCAGACTACCACCCATCAGGTAGCTACCGGACCGGGATAAGAGTCCGTGTTTCATAGTGTTTGATTTAGTGTTTCAAAGTGATGAGCTCTAGCGGTTGGTCACATCGGGAAGTGCTGCACTAGCGATCCTGTCATTGCAAACACCTACAAGAGCCTCTACCAAAAAGTTTTGGTACTACTTGTTTGGGTAAGAACGAATAATATAGGGCAGCTAAAATCTGCCAAATTTAATCTAGGGAAAACGTTGTAAAGGGAGGGGAATCCTGTATTACAGAGAAAATTTATATACAAAATCAAAAATATAATTTTTTTTTGATATTTGACAAGTTCATCTGCAAGAAAAAAATAATGCGTTTGGGGTTTACCCAATGCCAAAATGCAATCATATCGTACTCTTTTGGCGGAGAACAGACCTCCCATCTCCCGCACTTTGGGGTTTCTAGTATCTTTTGGGTCAAGTTTCAATCTAATCTTAGTACCCAGAAAATGAAGAAAACAACGGAAGCGGCCTCCCCTTATCGTCACCTGGAGCAGATGAGTGTGCTGGACATATTGACTAATATTAATCGAGAAGATCAAACGGTGGCGCAAGCTGTAAACCGCGCTATTCCACAAATAGAACGTTTGGTGATCACCGCCGTAGAGCGATTGCAACAGGGCGGGCGGCTGTTCTATCTGGGGGCTGGTACCAGTGGAAGATTAGGCATATTGGATGCGAGTGAATGCCCTCCTACTTACGGGGTGCCAGAGAATATGGTAATTGGCTTGATTGCTGGCGGGGATAAGGCCATCCGAAAAGCAGTAGAGGATGCCGAGGATAGCCCGACTCAAGCCTGGGTAGACCTAAATACCTATTTGATTGATCGCCAAGATATGGTTGTGGGACTTACTGCTTCCGGTTCTACTCCCTACGTTGTTAACGGTCTAGCCATGGCGCAAAAAAATGGCTTTGCTACTGGATGCATCACCTGCAATACAGATACTCTCATACGCCAGTACGCTGATTATCCAATAGAAGTCATCGTGGGGCCGGAATTTGTAACGGGCAGTACCCGGATGAAGGCCGGTACAGCACAGAAAATGGTACTTAATATGATCAGTACCAGCGTTATGATCCGCTTGGGGCGGGTGCTTGATAACAAGATGGTGGACATGCAACTTAATAATGCGAAACTCGTCCAGAGGGGGGCATTGATGCTGGTGCAAGCCTTAGCTATTTCTGAAGGGGAGGCCCGCAATTTGCTGGCCAGCTTTGGTAGTGTACGGCGGGTTTTGGACTACTACCGTAATGGAGCATCGCAATCATAGTGCGAACGCATAGCACCTTCCTTTAGTCAAGCTGGGCTAGACATTCACAATTATCTAAGTCCTGCGCATGGGCAGTAGCCTAGTTAATTTACCGTAGCTATTTGATTTTGGGAGTTCTTTTCTGAAAGGGAGTTAGCGCCCACATTTATGCTGATTCGGGCAGCATTTTTGTCCTTTCTGAGTTACTTGGCCGGTACTTAGGTGTACGCGGCGTTCGTAGCCCGGGCATTGTTTACAGGTGTAAACCATCCACTCTCCTTCCTGATGCTTCTCTTGCTGGTGTACGCTGTACAGCGCAGCTTCTGTGATGGGAAATACAATTTGCATAAGTCGATGTTCAATTGGGTCACCGGCGGCTGTTCAGTGTTTGTTTCAAAAAAAATCAGGGGGATAGTCAACTGGCTCATGAATAGGAGCCATAGCCGCTATATTAATTTTTCTTTTATACGAAAGCGATTGGACTAGGTTTCGTCTGGCTTTTGATTTTTTTACTTGATTCTTAGATTAGTGCGTTGCTCAATGATTTATCTTTGCAGCATGAATACAACGAATCCTACCATTCATATGGTTGACCTCAAGGGGCAATACCGTAAGATACAAGATGAACTTGATCAGCAAGTGATTGATGTAATTCGCTCTGGAGCGTTCATTAACGGTCCGGCAGTAAAGAAATTTCAAGCTGATTTGGAGACCTACCTTGGGGTGAAGCACGTGATTCCGTGTGCAAATGGAACCGACGCGCTACAGATTGCCATGATGGCCCTTGGCCTGGAACCGGGCGATGAGGTAATCGTACCTGCGTTCACCTACGTAGCCACGGCTGAGGTAATTGCTCTACTACGCCTTACGCCGGTGATGGTAGACGTTGACCCTCATACCTTTAATATTACTGCGGAACTCATTGAGTCAGCTATTACAGAGAAGACCAAGGCCATTGTGCCGGTAAATCTCTTTGGTCAGAGTTGTGATATGGCCCCAATTCTCGACTTGGCCAAAAAGCACAACCTATACGTGGTAGAGGACAACGCTCAGGCTATTGGTGCGCGCTATACGTTTCCCGATGGTACGGTGAAGGCAGCGGGTGCGCTTGGGCATATTGGCTGTACTTCTTTTTATCCTTCCAAAAACCTGGGAGCTTATGGTGACGGTGGTGCCATTTACACAGATAGTGATGAGCTAGCCGCGCAGATTCGTATGGTAGCTAACCACGGACAAAACCGTCGTTACTATCACGATGAGGTAGGTGTAAACTCCCGTTTGGATTCCATTCAAGCAGCTATCCTTGGTATTAAGCTGCAGCATTTAGATGCTTACAACGGTACACGCCGGGCCGCCGCCGATCATTACGATCAGGCTTTTGCCAACGTAAATGCACTCGTTACGCCAGTACGCCAAGCGAATAGTACCCACGTCTTCCATCAGTATACCTTACGAGTAACCGATGGCCGTCGGGATAAACTGCAGGCCTACCTGAAAGAAGAGGGCATACCTAGTATGATTTATTATCCGGTACCGCTTTACGAGCAACAGGCTTATCAGGGAACTGCTGCCAACAATGTAGAATTCTTGCCAGTAACGGATCAGCTCTGTAAAGAGGTGATTAGCCTACCGATGCACAGTGAGTTGGACGAAGGTACATTGGTCTACATCAGCGAGAAGGTAAAAGCATTCTTTTCCTAATCCCAATATATGGGTTCTACATTTTACGTACATCCTAGCGCCATCATTGATGAGGGCGCCCAAATTGGTGCGGGCACCAAGATCTGGCACTTTTGCCATATTATGCCCGAAGCGGTTATTGGCGGTAGCTGTAGCTTGGGGCAAAATGTGTTTGTGGCCAATAATGTGCGCCTGGGGCGGAATGTCAAGGTTCAAAACAATGTAAGTCTATACGAAGGTGTGACCTGTGAAGATGACGTTTTCATTGGCCCAAGTGCTGTGTTTACCAACGTCGTCAATCCACGCAGTGCCGTTGTGCGTAGGCACGAATATAAGCCCACGCTGCTGCAACAAGGAGTAACTATTGGTGCCAACGCCACCATTATCTGTGGGGTCACTTTAGGTGCTTATGCCTTTGTAGGTGCTGGTTCGGTGGTGACCAAAGATGTGCCTGCCTACGCGCTAGTTGTGGGAAATCCCGCTCAGCAGATTGGTTGGATGAGTGCCCACGGGCATCGTTTACATTTTGATCAATCTGGGATCGCGCAATGTGAAAGCGGGCAGTACTATCAGCTAGAGAACGATAAAGCCTTTCCTCTTGACGCACCGCTCTAATGGAGTCCCAGGTGGTGTATTGGTCCAGCGGAGGAAATCGGGCGTGGAAGAAGGAGTCCGGCTCAATGAATAATCCGCGTAGGAAATAATCTCCATCCAACAATTGCTGTCGAAAATCGCCAAATGTATCAACGGCATGGAAAATGCCATTAATGCGAATGGCTGGGAAGGGTTCAAGTTTCTGAAAATCCTGATGTTATCTACGATAAAGGGCAAACCTATTTTCAAGGAAAAGTTATGAAGTAGCCCTACAGTAGAGACCACCGCTACTATAAAGCGGAACACTAGGTGTCTTCACGCAGGATCGCGTGGCGATTACTCACCAACATGAAGTTGCCTCCCACATCCAGGCAGCAGCTACCGGGAAATACCCTGCGGAAAGTATTTTCGTAGAAGGCAGTGCTCTTTTCTTGATCAGCTGTGTTGGCCGCCAGGCGATTGAAAAGCAATACGCCACCTTTTCGTAAGAGGCTGGTAGCCTGCTCCAGGAATGCGGTCTCTTCGAACGCGGCTGGTACTACGTCATCATCGAAAATATCCACACAGATTAAGTCAAACGAGGCCGGAGTGAGTTGCTGTACAACCAAAGCAGCATCCGCTGTAATCATCTCGATTGGACTTTCTAAACCTTCTAATACGTAGCGGTAGGCCAGGTCAACAACCTCTTCATCGATCTCAACTGCGGTAAAATGGCAAGACTGCTGGTGCAGGGTTTCCAGAATGACTGGTATGCTACCCAGCCCTAAGCCCAATAAGAGGACTTGATTGGGAGGGAACTTCTCCCAGTTCCACTGATCAAAGGTGCGTGAAAAATTGGTGTACAAGTCACCAAAGGAATAGACAGCGTTAGCGGTACTCAGCTGATAGCGCCCTTTGTATAAACTTACGTACAAATGTGGATTATACTCACTGGAGGTACTTTCGATGTGCAACTCTGTGAGGTAACTCAACCAGATTTTCCAGCGGGGGAGGGGCATGAGAAGAGTGGGATTTGTGGGCGGAGAAAACCACCGGAAAAATCGAGTTATTTAATTTTTTCGATGAGGTTGAGACTGTATATTAATCTATTGTTTATCAGGTTTTTATGTTGGATGTTCTGGTGCTGTTTTTGGCTGTAGAAATCGAGTTATTTAATTTTTTCGATGGGCTTTTTGATTGCTGCCCCAGGCACGTAAATTACTCGCCTTTCCCCATCTCTTAGATACTACCCTTTCTCCCAGCGCCGGTGCTTCGCCGTGTCTTCGTAGATGCGCAAAAGAATCAAGCGATCTTGTACCGTAAGGTCCTTTTTTCTGCGGACCATTACGCGTTCCATCATATCAAAGGCTTTGCCGGTGCGGTAGGTCGAATAGCCGCTGGCTCCGCCCCAGGCAAAGGAGGGTACGAAGTTGCGCGGAAAGCCGGGGCCGAAGATATTGGCCGCTACGCCTACCACCGTACCGGTATTAAACATGGTGTTAATTCCCACCTTGGTGTGATCACCCATGATGAGGCCGCAGAATTGCAGTCCGGTTTTGACGAAACGCTCTGCGGGGTAGTTCCAGAGTTTTACTTCCTCGTACGTATTTTTGAGATTGGAGCAGTTCGTATCGGCACCAATATTGCACCATTCGCCTAAGACAGAATTACCCAAGTAGCCTTCGTGGCCTTTATTGCTGTGCGCCTGGAATACCACATTACTCACCTCACCACCTACTTTGCATTTAGGGCCCAAAGTGGTGGCGCCGTATACTTTAGCTCCCATCTTCAACACTGCACCTTCACACATAGCTAAGCCTCCGCGAATCAGTGTGCCTTCCATCACAAGGGCATCTTTACCAATATAAACTGGTCCCTTCTGAGTGTTAATGGTTGCGCATTCTACATTTGCACCGGGCTCAATGAATAGGCGGTTGCTAGGACCAATAAGACGATTTGTATCCGAAAGTGGTTCGCTGGTTCGTCCTTTGGTGATGAGGTCAAAGTCGGCCTCTAAGGCTGCTTCATTGAGGTGGAACAGATCATATACTCCTCGTAACTTGAGGATTTCTGTATCGGCGGCTTCTAACCCAGAAAGGTCACCAAAGTCTTCGTCCTTGATCAATTTCTCAATCTGCTTGCCGGTGAGTTTGGTAGCTAGGAGTTCTCCTTCTAGTAAAATGGCTTCGCTAAAATCCAATTGTTGAATCAAGCGGACCATTTGTGAGGTGGGCAGCAAGGAACCATTGATGAGATAGTTCTCCTCCCCGTAGTTCATTTCAAACTTCTCCGTCAGGTAGTCCTGCGTCAAAAAAGAAGCGGGGTAACCCATGACTTGCTCCCATTTTTCTCGAATGGTGAGGATGCCAATGCGCAAATCCGCAACGGGACGCGTATAGGTGAGTGGGAGGAGGTGCTCGCGCGTTTCGTTGTCAAATAGAATAAGATGAGCCATAGGGTGGTGGAATAATAGCTGTTGAATTAGAGCTTGTGATCAATACCAGAATGTGCTTCAATCAATGAAGCAGCAATAAAAATAAAAAAGTCCCAAGCAGCACCAGGGCTGATCGGGACTTTTTCGTTCGAAACCAGACAATTGCCCGGGCCTACTTCTTAGCGAATTTGGCGAACTTCTTATTGAATTTGTCAATACGACCAGCCGTATCTACAAACTTCATCTTACCCGTGAAGAACGGGTGAGACTCGCTGGAGATTTCCAATTTCACCAGCGGATATTCGTTACCATCTTCCCAACTTACGTTCTCCTTAGAAGGAGCGCAAGAGTAAGCCAACCATGATTTGTCAACCGAGATATCACGGAAGACAACCAAGCGGTAATTATCAGGGTGGATACCTTTTTTCATGGTACTAATTTTTCCTGTTCAAATTCGGACGGCAAAGATAGCTTTATTTTTGGTAAAATCAAGGTCGCTAGTTGCTTTTATTTCACCATTTCTCTGGCCCCGCTGCTAATGGTCGTTCCAAAGAAGACGGCATTGGCCAATAATTTGCTGGTGCCAAACCAAAACGCCCGGAATGCCGGCTCCTGCATCATGGATATCGTTCGGCCACGGCCCTGCCCACTTACAATAAGTGCCGCCGAGCCAGAAAGGGCTTCTAGACTGCTTGGATGCACATAGCCACTCAGTAGAGGAGCCTCTGTAAAGCGGATCGGTGTAGCGTACGGGTTGGTGGTAGGTTGGTAGAAAAGATTGCCTCTTTGGAATACGGGGAGTTCCTCGCGCGCGAATCCATAGAGTAGTGGATGTGTGAGGTCTACTTCCGTATTGAAGATAGATCCACCCAGTACGCGGCCACCATTATCACGGGAGAGTTTTCCGTAGGGTCGTTCCGCAGTTTCGCTTTCTGGCCACTCAACGGGTGTCAATTGCGCTAGCTTATTACTGGCACACCAGCGGTTGGCACTTTTTTGGGCCACCAGTGTACCGCCTGCACTGACCCATTCGCGGAGTTTATCGGCCTCGTTCTTGCCCCAGCGGTAATTACCATTGGGCATGATAATTACATTGTAGCGATCTAGATTCGCCCGGCGAAAATCCTCACTGGCTAGCTTGGTGATTGGAATGTGATAGCGCTGATCCAGCAAGTGCCAGTTGGTACCTGCCTCGTAGCTAGTGACGCCATCTCCGACAATGACCGCAATTTTGGGTATCTCTAGAGTGCGGTATTTTCTGCTACCTAGATCAGGGCCCGCTGAACTGAGACCGGTTTGCACACCGTGCATGGCCACGCCAGTGGCAGCCACACCCTCGGACACGATGCGATAAATATCATCACTGCTCAATGATCCTTGATTCACCACTGGTAAGAAAACGGTACCAGCGGCATAATCTTTACCATCTACCACAGAAGCCTCGGTCGTCACTTTCAGGCGCAGGCCTTTACTCATTAGATGATACGCCAGGCGTGGCGCGTAAAAATCTTCCCAAGGTAGGAGATAGGCGTACTCACTTTGCTGGGTGTTAGCAGTGCTCGTTTCCGGTAGGGTATTCAGTTGGCGACCCAGCTGTGGCTGTGAACTAAGTTCGGCGTAGGGTAAGTTGCAAGCCATGGGCAGCGTCCAGGTAGAAATATCGTAGAATAAGCTGTCCTCAAATTCTAAAATCGGATCGAATACAGCTTTGATAAAGCGATATTGGTCTTGCTGGAGTGGCACCACGTAAGCATCATCAGGGGAGTAGGTGTTTCCATCGGCATTGATCTCACTGGCCAGGGGGTAAACTTCTACCTGGTGTACTAATAGGATATCAATTAAGTGCTGCGCCCGGCTGTCATCTCCGTCGGAGCTAAAGACGTAACCGTAACGCTTATCTGCCTGTGCTTCCCGGCGGGCCGACTGATAAAACTCCCGCTGGAAACCCAGGATGTCGTTCTTTAGGCCAACTACGGCGGCGTGCGTACTCAGCGAGGTGCGAACTTGATTCCGAATGGTAAAGGGGAAGGTCAATAAGCCGTTGTCGCTCTCTTGAATATGCCCCCGTGAACTGGCTTGCTCAAATAGAATGCCAATACAACCATTCACATCGGGGTAGGTACTGCCCTTGCCGATATAGTAATCATCGTAGCCCTCTTTGGAGTAGTAAAGCGAGCCAATATCATCCAGCGCTTCCGCGTGATAATCACCAATGGCCTCGGTCAACTCTTGGTTGCGCCAGGGCGTGAGCGGGTGTACACGCGTGGGTTCTCCGGGCATGAAGAAGAAGGTCGCATTGGTTCCCATTTCGTGGTGATCCGTTAGTACGTTGGGTTTCCATTGGTGAAAGGTCACTACGCGGCCACGGCCTTCGGGATGTTGCACGGGCAGCCAATCGCGGTTCAGGTCAAACCAGTAGTGATTGGTGCGGCCACGGGGCCAACTTTCATCGTATTCACGATCCTGCGGATCGGCGGTCATGCTCAGGTTCTTGTGCATATTGGCCCAGGTGCTGAAACGATGGAAGCCGTCGGGGTTGTAACAAGGGTCAAATAGAATGATGGTATTATCGAGTAGCGTTTCAATTTCTGCCCCCTGACCAGCTGCCAGGTAGTAGGCGACCAGTACTGCTGCGTTGCCACCACTGGGTTCATTACCGTGAATGCTATAACCTTGGTACAATACCAGTGGTACCTCATCCAGATTTACATCTGCTGATACGTCAGGATCACTAACGGCCAGGTGCTTTGCCTGAAGGTCATTCAGTTGGGCATGATTTTCTGTGCTGGTAATGGTAAGGTAGATTAGCGGGCGTTGCTCGTGGCTGCGTGCATACTCCGTGAGTTT
>JBCBWU010000132.1:0-20266 GCA_039816955.1 Bacteroidota bacterium | reverse complement strand
CATCCTCCTGATAAAGGGCAAAGTGAGCAGGCCGCTCCCAATCTTCCCAGAAGTTAGCCCCGAAGTGCGGAAAATCTTGCTGGTAGGAATCGCCGTAGGCATAGATACCCGTCTCTTCAGAAAAGAGGTCAGACGGATCAGCGGTTAGTAGTAATACGGGTAAATTATGCGAAGCATTGAAAATATACGAACGCGTTTGGGGGGGAGCAGGAAGAAAATTGTCTTGATACACCCTGGCCCGAACAACGGTGTTGCTATTGACCGTAATGGCTCCCGTATATACTGGCGATGTCTGGGTAGGCGTTGTAGCATCCAAGGTATAATGGATCGTAGCAGAGGCATCAACGCCCGAAAGTGTTAAGCTCAATGGCCCCGTTAGTCCCCCAGGGTGAGAAAATAGGATATCACCATTGCTGATTCCTACGTAGCCCTCCCCTGGATTGATAGCGCCAGGGGTAAGCTGATCGAAATAATGCAGTTCATCCGGCTGGCCCGCCGGAATTCCGATCGAAATATTGGCGGGTAATTCTGGGACCACCAGACTGTCTACAAAACTACCGGCATCATCAAATAAGTACAAGGTTTCACCCGCTGATGAAATCTTGAAGTTGGTATGAAAAGAGGTTACGTCTCCTAAGGACAAAATTGCGGGAGGTGTGATACCATCACTGGTAGGGCCGCCGTAAACGGCTGATAAAAACGGGATAATCGTAAAATCCGATGACCCATTAGAAATGTTATGTGCCTGTATGCAAAGGACATTTTCACCGTCCTGTAGCAGGCCATTAATATCCTCTAGTGCGAAGCGATCGGGCAAGCCGCCTCCGTACATTTGGGCTTCGTGATCCGTAAGCGTAACCGCATCATAGGCCGGAGACAGGCCACTAATGTTAGCCCTGGCAATTTCCTGTCCATTGATGTAGGCCACAAAGCCATCGTCGTAGTCCATATCCAATATCAAAGCCTGCACCTCAGCAGCACTGTTGATGGTAAATGTTTTCCGTAAGAAAATAGAACGTGTACCGCCCGGCACCAGCGTAGCGTCGTCTCCATCACCGTAGCCAAAGCCACTAATGCCTTGCTCCCAGCTAGCATCATTAAAGCCCAAACTGGTCCATTGGCTATTCACTGCCTGAGTGGGGGTCAGGTAGCGAAATTCATCGCCCTGATTGACTAGTGTTCGAAATACCTGACTGCCTCCTCGATCTTTATCGGAGGCCCAGACTTGGAGATAAGTATCAGGACCAATACTGATAGCCGGAAACGTCCACATATCTGGCTCTTCCAGGTCATCGCTACAGGTCCAATTAAGGAGGTCTATTGGATTACTAGTGGCATTGTGCAACTCGAACCAATCGGGATAGTCGCCATCTTCATCTTGAACGATGGAGTTAGAGGCCACGGCCTCGTTAAAATGAATAGTTTGAGCATGTGAGGTGTAAGCAAATACCAAAAAGAGCACTAAGCCAGGAAGTGTTTGTTCAAAGCATTTCATACCTGTAGCCGGTTATTTTTTGAAGCCGAGTGAAGATAAGGGAATATTGCCGCACAGTTCATTTCCACTGCTTGCTTTGGAGCTTGACCTATAATCGTTAGAAATATCTGTTGTACACCAAATAAAAATGCAACATTATTGCGTTTGAGTTGTAGCTAATTATATTTGCAATAGGGTTGCATTTGCAACGGGGCTATTATTTAACCTTACCATTATCCTAGCGCCCCTCTTCATTGCATCTGTAACATCTTAAAAATTAGAAGTCTATTATGACAGGAACAGCCACGAAGAAGCTCCCCGTAACCGTACTTAGCGGTTTTTTAGGAGCGGGAAAGACTACTTTACTCAATCATGTCCTACACAATAAATCAGGCCTAAAAGTAGCCGTGATTGTCAACGATATGAGTGAAGTGAATGTAGATGCGGAATTGGTGAAGAGTGAAAACACCCTTTCCCGTACGGAGGAGAAGTTGGTAGAGATGAGCAATGGGTGCATCTGCTGTACCTTGCGGGAAGATCTTATGATTGAAGTGGAGCGCCTAGCTAAAGAAAACCGCTTTGACTACCTTCTGATTGAAAGCACAGGAATTAGTGAGCCGGTGCCGGTGGCGCAGACCTTCTCTTTTGTAGATGAAGAAAGCGGTATTGACCTTTCTCGCTTCAGCTATATCGACACCATGGTGACCGTTGTGGATGCCTTCAATTTCTTCAATGATTTTGGCAGCCCGGAAACCTTGATGGACCGGAACCTGACCGATATGGATGGAGATTACCGGACGATTGTCAATCTCCTAACCGACCAGATTGAGTTTGCGAACGTCATCATCCTGAATAAAACAGATTTGGTAAGCAAAGAGCACCTTGGGGTACTTAAAGCGGCTATCCAGAAGCTGAACCCCGGCGCCAAGGTTGTAGAATCCAGTTTCAGTAAAGTAGCACCGGAACAAATTCTAAATACAGGCCTCTTTGATTTTGAAGAAGCTGAGCAAAGTGCGGGCTGGCTAGAAGAATTGAATAAAGAAGAGCACACTCCGGAGACAGAAGAATACGGTATTAGTTCCTTTGTCTACCGCAGCAAAAAACCATTTGATCCCGTCCGCTTCTGGCATTACGTACAGCACCGTTTTTCTGGCACCATCATTCGTAGCAAAGGACTGTTTTGGCTGGCTTCCCGCCCCAAACAAGCACTGGTCTGGGGCCAGGCTGGTGGCTCCTTACGAGCAGATAGTGCCGGCGTCTGGTGGAGCAGTATGTCATTTGACCAGCGCATCCGCTACGCTTCCTTTGTAGACAATAAAGACCAAATCGAAGCCAGCTGGGATGCTGATTTTGGTGATCGAAAAAATGAAATCGTCATCATCGGGCAAGACATGGATAAGGAGGTCATCATTCGGGATCTTGATCGCTGCCTGTCTACCGAAAAAGAACTGCTAACCCAAGAATGGAGAGAGGGATATGAAGACGAATGGCCCGTACCACGAGCCTACCCACTCCATTAACCGAGGTCAGATTTAGATAAAACCATAAAATTTCAACCCTACTCATTATGTTACAAAGAAAATTTGATCAGATTGTTAAAGGGTATTTCCCAAATGCAATGGATGCCAAGGACACCTCCATTCAAGTCTTGGGTAAGATGCAGATAGAACACAAAATCGACATCTCCAAGGTATTGATGGCTACATCCCTGTGTTCTGATGACATCAACATCCCCTCTACCACCTTCTTCAATGTACTTTTCGGCCCCTTTGTTATGGGAGGATTAGGAGGCTTACCTTTTGCTGGACAAACGGGTATGACCGCCTTCGCACACCACATTCCTGACGGAGGAAGCGCCTTTATTTTCTACGGTCCGCACATTGGTATTACCCTGGATGGTGATTTGGGTAAGATGTATCGCCCACGTCAAGAAGACACAGGGAACTCCTGTGGTGCCCTGATGCTAGCACTGAGTCGGTTTGAAGATGGGAATTATCGCCCGGTCATCAATGATGACGATTACCAGCAGATGAAACTGGAAGAAAGTCTCCTCCCCTACCGGGAACAGGTAATGGATAGTGATAATCGTCAAAAAGCCATTACGGAGGCCACTTACGAGATCATCGACAAGAAAATTCATGAGCACATCAAGACGTGTAAAGATGAATTCCACGTTGATACGGTAACGCTACTGGGCGGTATTATTATCAATACCGACTACGGCCTGGACGACTACTTTGACGCAAGAAACTTCGAAGTGATTGATTTGAAGAGCCTCTAAGGCAAAGCCAGGCTACAATAGCCTTCTTTGTCTTAGCTCTCATAGGTCTCCAACTTATGCAAAAGCATTTGTACTTCATTTGCCCTACTGATCATCTTGAACCGGTTATAGATCGAGCCTTCAAGCGAGTAAACTATTTCTATAGTTCGCTGGGTAATTCTATAATGTTTGACGCTGATACAGTAGGGCAAATAAGTATGCTGCTAGAAACGAAGGAAATTGATACCATCTCATTTATCCTGGCAAACGATAATCGTATCATAAAAGATGGACTGGGGCAACAGGAGTATGTTCACATCGCAGGATTGAACACCCTTTATAAGCAAATCAAGAGTCAGAAGAAGGATGCCGAGATTTCTTGGCAAACACCTGATCACCAATTCTTAATTCTTTCCTACCATTTGAATAACAAGATCAAGGAACTGAAGCGAGGCCTCCAACGCCAACACATTGAGCAACGTCCAATACAAGCCAAAATCTATCGGAGACACCAGCAACAGTTTAATGACATCTACCTTGATATGGTCTGCCGGGAGCATTTTGCCCTGAATTGACCGCTCCCCTTCAGCCTGGGCCACAATACCTACAACCCTGAGGAAGTTATCTCCTTGCCCTCATTAGATCGTGCAGTCCTATTTTTCATTGACTGGTTTGTGGAAGGTAAGTTTTATGGCACGTTCTCCATTTTATTTGGTCTTGGTTTCACCTTGCAGGCGGAGCGGTTTCGTAGCTCCGGGTCCAACTTCTCTTCCTTTTGGTATAGGCGCATGATAATACTGTACTTGACACCCGATGCTCCTCTCTGGGGCACTTTGCGGTCCATTTCCACAGATTTAAGAGCCCAATGGGGCTATTCCGAATTATCACTCTTGGAAATGCGGACTTCTGAGGTGACGGCTGAAGTGTTCTCGGTCAATGCCCTGTAGGCTATCCCTCGGCCGATGAGTTATCTGATGACTGGCCGTTATTTCCACGTATTGGGTCTCTTCTTGATTGGCATCTTGCTGGCTCGCCACTGGTTACCCAGAATTCGTAAAAGAGATATTGCTGTACCCAAAAGCGCCATTTGGCTCGGTGGAATTGGTTTGGTCTATTATCTGGAGTAGAACGGTATCTGAAACACTGCCAAAACTTAGAACTTAACCCGGCGTTTTTCCGCTGAGGACTAGCCTTTTGGCGACTATACAGCTGAAGAATATTATATTACGCCTTTTGTACATAAGTAAATTTTTCTTTGGATGAATCACAATTATTCATATCTTTAACTCATACCTCAGATGTAATGCAATATTAAAATTAGAAGCTCACCCCACAACATCATCTATTTTCTAATTTAATTGTACTAAACAACCATCTACATGCTTAGGACTTTACTTCTAGGAGCATTTTGCCTCCTATGGGCCTCTATTGTTATTGCTCAAACTACTACTTACTACTGGGCTGATAATGACCGTATGGAACTTACTTCCAGTAGCACAAACTTTATCGTCACTGCCGATCAAGCCTCCACTCTTACCGGTGCAAAACAAGACAATGTAAAGGCTTACGAAAGTTGGGCACACAAGCCTTACGCAGTGGTTCAAACATTGGGAGAAATGACCATTCACGAGCTGAAAGTAGCCCTCGGTTTTGATACCGATGAGGTACAAATCAGCCCCGGTTATGCGCTTTCCGATGGATTCATCATCTACCCTACTCAGACGATCGTTGCGCAACTTATTGACAAGAACAACGAAGCATTCATGCTTGACATGGTCAAGGAGTTTGGCATGAAGGACATGAACCTCAAGTACGGGACGTACCGCATCGAACTGGAAGATGTAAATCAAGCTTTGGCCGCAGCCAATGCACTCCAGGAAAGTGGCCTTTTCCACTTCGCACAGCCTGATTTCTACGCGCCAATTGAGCGTTACCAAATCAATGATCCGCTGTTCAATCAGCAATTCCAAATGCATAATACAGGACAGACACTTGACGGTGTTACCGGTGCTAACGATGCGGACTGTAATGCACTAGAAGCTTGGGGGATTTCTCTTGGTTCTTCAGGTACTACAGTTGCCGTTATTGATGATGGCATGGAAGACCATGAAGACTTCAACAATAGCTCTGGCCAAAGTCGCTATACTTCTGGTTTTAGTCCAGCCAATAACGGTAATGGTGACGCAGTAAGTGGTAGTGCACACGGCGTTTCCTGTGCTGGATCTATTTCAGCTAGCCATAACAGTATTGGTGTTCGGGGTGTGGCTCCTTTAGCCGACATGATCTCCGTCAACATCTTCGTTGGTGGAGAATCTACACAGGACATTGCCGACGGCTTTACCTGGGCTAAAAACGCTGGCGCTGACGTAATGAGTAACAGCTGGGGGTATACCTCTTGTGCCACCAACTTCTCTAACATCAACAACGCAATGGCTGACGCCAACTCTAATGGTCGTGGTGGCCTGGGTTGTGTAATCATCTTTGCTTCCGGAAATGGTTACAAAAGTTGCGTAGACTATCCTGCTAGAAACAGCAATGTAATTGCCGTAGGTGCCTTTGCTAATACCGGCATTCGTTCTGCTTATTCTAACTACGGTCCTACCCTTGACCTTGTGGCTCCTTCCAACAATGTTGGCGGACCTGGTGCGGGTGTACGTACGACTGACCGCATGGGCGGACCTGGCTACAATAGTACGAACTACACCTCCACTTTTGGTGGAACTTCTTCCGCTTGTCCAGTAGCGGCGGGTGTGGCAACCTTACTATTGGGTTATGACGCTAGCTTGACCTCTTCCGAAGTGAAGACTATTCTATACAATTCTGCCATCGATATGGGAGCGTCTGGTTTCGATAATGAGTACGCTCACGGTCGGGTTAATGCCCTTGGAGCACTGCAAGCTGTAGGCGGAGGTGGAAACCCTCCAACTTGTACTGATGGTATCCAAAATGGCCAGGAAACAGGTGTTGACTGTGGTGGTCCTGACTGCCCCGCTTGTCCAGTGGTTTGCTACGACGGTAGCGTAACCTTGACCCTCATCACCGACAACTACGCCAGCGAGACTTCTTGGACCCTCCAGGACGGCAGCGGCACGGTAATCGAAAGTGGATCTGGTTACGCAAATAATACAACCTATACCATCAATTGGAACCTCGCCGACGACGACTACACCTTCACTATAGACGATAGCTACGGTGATGGTATCTGCTGTGGTTTCGGAAATGGCTCTTACTCCATTGACAGCGGTTCCGACAATATCGTCTCTGGCGGCGCCTTTGGCTCTTCTGAGACAACTAACTTCTGTATTGACAACGGTGGTAGTGGTCCGGATACTACGCCTCCTAGTGATCCCACTAACCTAACTGTAAGCAATGAGCAGGATACGCAAGTAACACTTTCGTGGAATGCCTCTTCCGATAACGTTGGCGTTACAGCTTACGAGATATTTGTTGACGGAACTTCATTGGGTACAGTAACAGGCACTTCCGTGAATGTTACTGGCTTGACAGCTTGTACAACCTACAGCTTCGGTGTTCGCGCCTTAGACGCAGCTGGCAATGCCTCAGGCACAGCTAACGCTTCCGGAACAACTACTGGTTGTAGTGGCGGAGGAACACCGTTTACAGAATCTTACTTCTTCGAGACTGGCTGGGACGGCTGGGCAGATGGCGGTTCCGACGCCTTCCGCTACAGTGGAAGTCGTTCTTGGGAAGGCAACTGGTCTATTCGCATTCGCGACAATAGTGGTGCTGCATCTTCTATGACTTCCCCAAGCTATGCTCTTGCTGGTCTGGGTAGTGTGGAAGTAAGCTTCTACTTCTATCCGAATAGTATGGAGAGTGGAGAGGACTTCTGGCTACGCTACAACGATGGATCAGGCTGGCAAACGGTGGCAACTTGGGCCAGCGGAACTAGCTTTAACAACAATACCTTCTATAGCGCCTCCGTAACACTAGACGCTGCTACCTATAACCTTACTGATGGAGGACAGTTCCGCTTCCAGTGTGACGCCAGTGGCAATGCTGACCGCGTTTACATTGACGAAGTTGTAATCACCGGCTCATCCGCATCGGGTAGTGCGGTTGGAACCATCGTTACAACGGAAGAAATTCCAACCTTCAGAAGAACGGATATTGTCAACGAGCTTGAAGTTGATATGGAACTCTATCCAAACCCAGCTTCGGACGTCGTATCTGTAAGAGTAGAGGACGATATTCAGCAAATTGTGGTCTTCAATGTTCAAGGTCAGGAAATGTTCCGCCGCGACTACGAAGGCATTGAGCAGACTAATCTTGACGTGAGCACACTAGCTGCCGGCGTATACATGATTAGTGTACAAACCACCGAAGAACTAATCACCGAGCGATTAGTGATTCACCGCTAAATCTAGACTTAGTCTTTTATACAGAACATAAAATTGAAAGTCCCTGTCTCCGCTTTAGTGGAGGCAGGGATTTTTGGTTAAACTAACCTGCTTAGGCTGAGTCATCACCCAGGTATGCTAGCTACCCGCACGAATTTGATATTAGGCATTTTGAGAAGGAAATTGTTGATGCAGTACAAAAACCGACCGTTGGGTCAAGTGCTTCAGTTACGCCTAGACTCAACCCGCCCGTTGGGCGGGTCCCACCCTTATGGTCCGGTTCACCGAAAATCCCAAATCCTCCTCGGACTCAGGACACACCGGTTCTATTCCACTACTGGCAACAGCCAGCGCAGTACAAAACCTATTTTCTTGTTCCGTTTACCATTCCGCAAACAGAACCCAGCATGGTGTTCATTGAGCTATTTAGAAAGCTCGGTATGAGTAGCTCAGTCCCTTGCCAGGTGCTACTCTCCTCCGAAATCCCAAACCGACTTATTCGGGATCAAAAGCATTTGTTACCAACCACTCATTCCCTACGCGGTTGTTCGCAAACACCTGCTTATAGCGGTAAAGATGGATCAACTCTGATTGCTTAAGCTAGCCTAATACAATAGCTAGAAAAGCGGCATCCATCGGCTCATAAGCATGTACACTGATGGGTTAGCCTTGTCGTAATGAGATCAGGTAGTTCAATAGGGGTTCTACCTTAGACTAACTTCCTAAAGATAAGGAAGATTAGATTAAAATACAAATCTTGTAACCAGTAAATGAAAGCAAACATTTTATGCCACCAAAGTTCCAATCGACTCTCCCTGCACAATGCGCGCCAGGTTTGTTGGGTCGTTGATATCAAATACAATGATAGGGATATCGTTTTCTTGGCAAAGTGTGAAGGCCGTAGTGTCCATCACATTGAGGCCCAGACTGAGGACCTGCTCAAAGGTAAGTTTATCAAAGCGGGTGGCCGTAGGATCTTTCTCTGGGTCGGCCGTGTAGATACCGTCCACACGTGTACCTTTCAGAATCACATCGGCACCAATTTCATTGGCTCGTAGCGCTGCGGCTGAGTCAGTAGTGAAGTAAGGGCTACCCGTACCCGCACTAAAAATAACTACCCGGCCTTTTTCCAAGTGACGGATCGCCCGGCGACGGATGTAAGGCTCCGCTACCTGGTTGATAGTTAGGGCTGAGACCAGGCGGGTGAAGATGCCATTGTTCTCCAACGCACTCTGCAATGCCATGCCATTGATCACCGTGGCCAACATTCCCATATAGTCACCTTGCACGCGCTCAATACCAGAATCCTTGGCCTGTAAGCCGCGAAAGATGTTTCCTCCTCCGATCACAATCGCCACTTCCACTCCTAAATTCACCAATTCTTTCACTTGCTCGGCATAGTGCTGCAACATGCTAGCCTCAATACCAAAACCTTGACTTCCCATCAGGGATTCTCCGCTCAACTTCAGGAGTACACGACGATACTTTATCATAGGAAAAGTGGGTATAGAATTAGTTTACGCAAAGATCGAAAAACGAGACGCAATTTCCCAGCGCCAGCTCACTATCAGGCAAAAAAAAGGCGAATCGTTTCCGATTCGCCTCCTGTATCAATTAACCTAAGGTTATGTGCTTAAAAGCAGTAACCGTCAGGTCTTTTTCCGTGCTGTTAAGGTAAGCACCCACGTTTTGCTTGCCGTCCTTTACGAAAGCCTGCGCCAAAAGCGTAGTTTCTTTAAAGAACTTGTTCAAACGTCCTTGGGCAATCTTATCAAGAATAGCCTCAGGCTTTCCTTCCTTACGCGCTAGTTCTTTACCGATCTCCAATTCCTTCGCAATAGTAGCAGGATCTACATCGTCCTTGCTCACTGCAATAGGCTTCATCGCGGCCACCTGCATAGCTACGTCACGACCAGCGTCGTAAGCAGCATCGCTAGCAGCAGACAAACCTACCAATACGGCAGCTTTATTACCCATATGGATATAAGGAGCAACCATAGGAGCTTCCAAACGCTCGTAGGTTAGTTCCATCTTCTCGGTGAACTTGGTCAACAGATCGTCCAGTGTAGACTTCACTGTTCCACTAGTAGTAGATGCGCCCATCAACCCATCCAGGTTCTCTGGGAAGTTAGACAATGCAGCCTCAGCAATAGATGTTACACCGTCAACGAACTCCTGGTTCTTAGCTACGAAGTCCGTTTCAGAACTCAGCTTTACTACCACACCGCGCGTCTTATCATCACTCACCAGTGCTACTACAGCACCTTCCTTAGCCTCGTTACCGGCACGCTTAGCAGAAACTTTCTGTCCTTTTTTACGAAGGATCTCAATGGCCTTGTCGAAATCGCCCGCCGCTTCGGTCAGGGCTTTCTTACAGTCCATCATACCTGCGCCTGTCATGTCGCGCAGTTTTTTGATGTCAGCAGCAGTTACGCTCATTTTGACTATTTGATTTTTAGAGTTTGCTTTGAGAATTACCAGCTTATGTCAAGCACAGTTCCCTTACTGTGGTTTCCTGACGCAGAAAACAACGCATTGATTTCTTTCAAATACGAAACCAATCGTTTAGCTTTTCTGCGGCTGAGCACTCTCTTTTTCTGTTTTCGCTTGCTTACGCTCTTCCAAACCCAACTTAATCATCTCCGTAATGTAGTTGGTGATGATCGCGATAGACTTAGACGCATCGTCATTACCTGGGATTGGGTAATCTACCTGATTTGGATCAGAATTGGTATCAACCAGACCAATCGTGCGAACACCAAGCTTGTGTGCCTCGGCAATAGCAATGTGCTCGTGGTGGATATCCACGATGAACATAGCAGAAGGTGTCCGATTCAGGTTAGCGATACCACCCAGTACTTTGTCCAGTTTGGCGTGCTCACGCGTCAAAGTCAAACGTTCCTTCTTGGTGATACTGCTCAAAGAACCATCACCCAGCATACGCTCGATGTTCTGCATCTTACGCACAGAACGGCGGATGGTAGCAAAGTTGGTCATCATACCTCCCAACCAACGATCAGTTACGAAAGGCATGTTTACACTCTTCGCAGCTTCCATTACGATCTCGCGGGCCTGCTTCTTAGTAGCAACAAACAAGATCTTCTTACCGGCCTTCGCCATCTGACGGGCCGCCTGACCTGCACGCTCCAGACACTCGCTGGTGCGGTTCAAGTCGATCAAGTGGATACCCTTGCGCTCCGCAAAGATGTATGGAGACATCTTTGGGTTCCACTTCTTCTTCAGGTGACCAAAGTGTACACCTGATGCAAGCAACTCTTTATAATTAGGCTTTTCCATTATTCGTTTTTGATTTTTAATTCCGCTTGACACGGAACAGATTGCCGAGCCTCCAGCGCCACTGGCAACTAAGGCTCAAAATCAAGAAAATCCGATCATTAACGCTTAGAGAACTGGAAGCTCTTACGGGCCTTAGGCTTACCGTACTTCTTACGTTCTACTACGCGTGCGTCACGCATCAGGAACTTCTGATCTTTCAGTGGCTTACGGAAGTCTTCGTTCAACTTCACCAGCGCGCGGGCAATCGCCATACGAATAGCTTCTGCCTGGCCTTTAAAACCGCCACCGTCTACATTAACCTTCAGGTCGTAGATTTTACTGTCAATCTCCACAGTTTGGAATGGCGCTACTACCTTAGATTGGATATGTGGCTGCGGGAAGTAGACATTCAGTGGCTTACCGTTTACGGTAACACTACCAGTACCCTGCGTCAAGTATACGCGAGCTACTGCTGCCTTTCTTCTCCCGATGGTATTAATCATTTCCATTATATCGAAGAAAATTTGCGTTCAGTGATAATTAGAGTTCCAGTGTTTCAGGCTTCTGTGCCGCGTGCGGATGCTCTGCTCCAGCGTACACAAACAGTTTCTTGTACTGCGCCCGGCCCAACTTGGTCTTTGGCAACATACCCTTTACGGCAGTTTCCACAATAGCAATTGGCTTCTTCGCCATTAGCTCTTTGGCCTTGGTAGCACGCTGTCCACCTGGGTAACCCGTGTGGCGTAGGTAAGTCTTCTGGTCCATTTTCAAACCAGTAAACCGAACCTTGTCCGCGTTGATCACCACTACGTAGTCACCATTGTCAAAGTGCGGCGTAAAGTCTGGCTTGTGCTTACCGCGTAGTACAGCTGCAATCTTCGTACACATCCGGCCTACTACTAGACCTTCGGCGTCAATGATGTGCCACTTGCGCTCTACGGTCGACGGCTTGGCCACCTCTGTTTTATAGCTCAGTGTTTTCACTATTATTAAGCTTTAATTGTTTTAAAAATCACCGCCCTGGCTTTTCTGCGGGTCGAAGAAAAATAGAACCACAAACGATTGATAATGAGTGTTGATTCTAGTTTTGTTCGACTCAATCCGCAAAAAGTCAGAGCGTCTAAAATATGCTGCTTCTGTCGGTGAAGTTGCCCCCTCCTCGGGCGTGAGCAAGACGGACCTCCCGCAAAAGCCGTGCAAAGGTAGCTGCTCCCAGCGAAAAAAAGAAGCTTTTTTCAAAAAAAGTTACACCCCGACCTTCATAACTCATTGAAAAACAGTCGAATTTTCGCCCAAAAAATTTGGAGGTCGAAAAAATGGTCCTTTTCTCTCCTTTTCAAAAGATATCGTTTCGCCGATTTTTAACACGTCAATTTCCCCTTTTACACAATCATAAACGGGCCTAGTACAGGATCAGCCAATTTTGTAATGTCACGTAGGCATTTTGGGTGTTATTTAGTTCTATTTGGGGCCTCCACGCCCGAGGCGTGGCGCTACGTTACGCAGCTCGCTACTCGCTCGGCTCTGCTAAGGCACATCCAGACCGCTAGCGCGTCTGCTGCTGCACATCGCTAGGCCAGTTATTCGTTATCACAACGGTAGTTCTCAGAGAACTTTGGAGTTCTCCGAGAACTCGTCTACCCAAACACCATATGTTCCCGAAGTAAGATTAAGAGCTTGTTTGGGAATTTTGCGAACTGATTATCAACGATTTGTAGTTCTGTCTAAAGGGTCAAAACTGAGTTTCACTTCGTGGCTGCTTCGCGGTGGCGGGTTGAAAATCCCGACATTTATCGTCGGGGCCAAATGAAGTTTTTAGCCTGACGCCAGGTTTGCAAATCCTTGATAATCAAGAAGCACGCATTTACTTCCCAAATTAAATTCCCAAACATGCCCTAAATTCAGCGGAACATAATATGCCGCAAAATGAAACAACTATTTTTCGTTCTCCTTCTTTCTATGCCACTACTCTTAGCTGCCCAGAACCGGATTTGTATCAACGAATCTATTGAGCACAAGATCATATCCAGCCATCTGCAGGAAGAGCGAACCTATTGGGTCAGCTTACCACTACGCTACTCGGACTCCATATCCTATCCCGTTATCTATATCCTCGATGCCGAGTGGCGATTTGATCTGCTGAGGAATATTATCTTCGAGCTAGGTGCTTGGGAGAAGATCGAAAAATCTATCGTGGTCGGCATCCCACACATCGATTGGGAAAACCAAAGAGGTATTGATCTCACCTTTAGCCATTCAAGGGTAGAATACGACGGAGAAGCTGTCGACTCCACCTGGTACAATGCCGGCAACTCCGGTGGCGGCATGAATTTCTACCACTACTTCATCCAAGAACTAATACCGGATGTCAACCGGCAGTATGCTACCAACAGTCACGAGACGCTCATTGGCCATTCTTATGGTGGATACTTCGGTGGCTATATCCTGTCGCTGGATCATCCCTTTGAAGTGATGCACATCTACGATCCATCCATTTGGTACAGTAATGGCGAGGTCATCAATCGACTGCAAAATAGCAGCTTGCAAAAGAATGTACGGATTCACCTGACTTATCAGCCGGTACCGGCTTTTCATAAGCAGAAAATTGAGGAATTCCTAGAGGTACTGGAAGCTAATAAGAACACCCAACTTACGAAAACCCTGTACCCAGATGACACCCACAATGGTCTATTCCTGGATAGCTTTTACCAAGGTATTCTCAAAACACATTAGCAGCTCAAGATTCACCAGCGCTTAGATTACGGATGCCCTATGATGGTGGGGTTGCTAGGACTAGCCCCCTCAAAGTCAATTCGAGTCGTATATTAGGAGCCTATTATTTCATGCTTCTATTTCGATCGATCCAGTGAGGAACGAATCATCCACTCCGCAAGATCAGGGCAGTCTAAGTCGGCAATTAGGCCTGCTGGGACTAGCTGCTACTGGTATATGCTCTATGCTCGGCGCTTCGGTTTACGTGGTGCCCTTTATGATCCAGCGCAACGTACCGGATATTGGCCCTTACGTATTACCCGCGTTTATAATGGCGGCTATACCGGCTTTGCTCGCAGCAGCAGCCTACGCCATACTCGCCTCCGCGATGCCACGCGCAGGAGGCAGCTACATCTACGCCAGTCGAGGGCTCAACCCCTATTTAGGCTTTGTAGCCAGTTTTTCGCAGTGGTTTGGTTTGTCCATTGCCATTGGGGTGATCTCCTACATCATCATCCCCTTTGTTCGCGATGTAGCGGTGGCGCTCGAATGGGATGCCTGGGCGACCTGGCTCGATATTGGCAATGTACGCTTAGGACTAGCGCTGGCCTTACTATGGATCTTTGTGGGCATTAATATCATTGGGCTTCGTTTTTATCAACGCACCCTCATTCCACTCATGGTGGTCATGTTTGGTTTGGGTATTATCGTGATCATTGCGGGCTTCTATTTCAGCCCAGAATCCTTTGCCGAAGAGCTTTTGGCCCGGGAAGGGCGGACGATACCCAAGACGGATAGCACTTACCAATTCAGCACACTCTTAACAGCAGCCGCGCTTCTGTTCTCTAGCTTTATCGGCTTTGATTCTATTGCTCAAGCTGGTGGCGAGGCCCGTCGCCCGCAGCGTAATTTGCCGCTGGCCATTGCCATAGCCGTATTGGGGGTTGGCACCTACTACTTCCTCTTTACAGCTGCAGTTTATCATGTGGTGCCCTGGCCATTTGTAGCCGAAGAAGCCTTGGCTAAAGACATTTCCGCTCCGGGTCTTTTGAGTTACGTTCTTTCCCCTGGCTGGTCAGTAGCGATTATCCTGGGTGCTGCTATTGCGTTGATCAACGATCTTCCCGCCATGTTACTTTCTGTCTCCCGTCTCATGTTTGCCTGGGCCGAAGATGGCATTTTCCCAAAGGGCGTAGCTAGAATCCACCCGCGGTATCAGACGCCGCATATCGCTCTGCTGGCGAGTGGTGGCATGGCCAGTATTGGCATTCTGGGTAGTCATTTGGCCGGTGATTTCTTCCTGGGGATCGATATTATGGTAACCGCCATGCTGGTCAATTTTCTGCTGATGTGCATCACCGTTATCAGCCTACCGCACTACAATCCAGCCCTGGCTAAGGAAGTGGCAGTTTTTAAAAACCGCAGCCTTCAACTGGTGTTAGCCATATCCGGAGCAGTCTTGTTGCTGGTATTCCTCATCGTGCACACCACCAAAGACCTACAAGCTGAAGTGGACGCCTGGTACTTTCACTCTACCTGGGTTTGGTTGCTGGTACTGGGGTTAGCCTCCTTGATCTTTGGTTGGAAACTGCGTCAACTCAAGCAATCCGGCGCCTCCGTTTCGGAAGCGTTTAAACAACTCCCTCCTGAATAGTATTTCAACAAAAGAAGAATGGCTCAACTACCAACAACCCGCCTGGCTGATAACCTACACATCACTAAAGTACTCACCGGCCTCTGGCAAATTGCCGATATGGAACGTGATGGCCAGGAAATTGATCTGGACGCTACCGCCGCCGCCATGCAAGCCTACCTGGATGCGGGTCTGACCACCTTTGACATGGCCGATCATTACGGATCAGCAGAGATCATTACGGGGCGGTTCCGCCAACGGGTAGGAGCTGACAAAGTCCAACTATTCACCAAATGGGTACCAGAGCCCGGCCCCACCAGCAAAGAAAAAGTGCGAACTGCCGTGCAGCGATCGCTCGACCGCATGCAGATGGAACAGCTGGACCTACTGCAGTATCACGCCTGGAACTATGCGGATGCCCGTTGGCTAGATGACCTCTACTGGCTGCAAGAGCTCAAAGAAGAGGGATTGATCTGCCATTTGGGGCTGACCAACTTTGATGCAGCTCACCTCAACATGGTTTTGCAAAGTGGCATTCAGGTGGTTTCCAATCAAATTTCTTACTCCCTAATTGATCAACGGGCTAGTAGTGAGATGACGGAAGTCTGCCGACAGCACGGCGTAAAAATCCTGGCCTTTGGCACGCTGGCGGGTGGGATGCTCAGCGAGCGATGGCTAGGCCAAGCTGATCGCTCAGCTGACCAAATGGCCACCTGGTCGCAAATGAAATACAAGCGGTTCATCGAAGAGGCTGGTGGCTGGGATCGTTTTCAAGCAACGCTAAATACACTGGACGGTTTGGCGAAAGCCAAAGGCGTCTCTATCGCCAATATTGCTTGCCGCTATATGCTGGAACAAGATGTTGTAGGGGGCATCATCATCGGCGCCCGCCTGGGGCAGAGTAATCGCATTGCCGATAATCTGCGATTATTTTCTTTTGAGCTCACCAAAGAAGAACAGCACCTCATCCAGATCACCTTGGGCAAATTGGATACGATTCCGGGTAATTGTGGTGACGAATACCGCAAGCCTCCCTTCCTCACAGCTTCGGGCGACCTCAGTCATCATTTAGAAGAATTACCTGCTCCTTTCCCCGTTTACACCACTGGCCCTAACCGGCAAAAGGCCCTGAGTGGCACCATTTGGGAAGACTTGGCTGGCTTTAGTCGAGCCGTCCGGATTGGGGACCGTATTCTGGTTTCTGGTACCACCGCCACGCACGGTCATCGCTGTATCGGAGGAGCTGATCCAGCAGCACAAGCGCAGTTTGTTATTGATAAACTGGAAGGCGCTATCCAATCCTTAGGTGGTCGTTTGGAGGATGTGGTTCGCACCCGCGTCTACGTGCAAAACATGGACCAATGGGAGCCCATTTCCCGCGTTCATGGGCAACGCTTTGGTCATATCCAACCCGCCAACACCCTCATCCGCGCCGATCTGATCGGGGATGAGTATTTGGTGGAAATGGAGGCGGAAGCGGTAGTGGGCGGGTAAGGGATACGTCTCGTTTATGGTTTCGCCGAATTCATTGCGTTATTGATGTAGTTCTGGGAGAACTCGGAGCTCTTCCCAGAACTTGCCTCTCCAACTGTAGGGTGTAGCAGAATACCATTTTTCGCGGTAGACGTAACGAATTTGAGGCGTGGCAATACTGGAAGTACAGACGCATTGTAATGCGTCTCTTCAGCCAGGCCACGACTGAAGTGTGTCTTTTACAGAAGATCAACGATAACTCCGCCGCTTCACTCCCACAATTCTCGTATTTTTGACATCCGTTTTAGACCAATCCCACTGTTGATGAACCGAGTGCAATTTAAACTTTTACTGTCGGTATTGCTATGCTGCCAGTTGATCAGTCTTCCTCTTTTTGGGCAACTCCCAGATGATTTTTACGACACCCCAGTCGTTGATGGTTTTGAACTCCCGCTAGGTATCACCTTCGACGAAAACGGGCAAGGCTACATTTGGGAAAAAGCAGGGCAAGTCTACGTCCTCGACACCCTGGGGGAGCTTCAAACGGACCCCTTGATCGACATTAGTGAAGAAGTCAGCAGCTGGAAAGACCACGGTCTGAACGGCTTTTGCCTGGATAATAACTTCACGACCAATGGTTACTTCTACCTCTATTATGTGGTAGATCTGCATCACTACTGGAATTACGGAACAGCGGCTTATTCGCCCGATAGTACTGTGACCTTCAAACCCACTTTTGCCCGAGTTGTCCGCTATCAGGCGGATGCCAATACGGGTTTCACTAGTGTAGAGCCAGCATCCAGAAAAATCTTGCTGGGAGAATCGATCGATACTGGTGTGCCGATCTTGTACGAATTCCACGGAGCAGGAACGATACTCCAAGGAACAGATGGCACCTTGCTGCTCTCTTCCGGTGAAACCACTGGTGGGCTGCAAATTGGTATTGGGAACGAACCGGATGATGAATTTGTACCACAGGCCATTGACTGGGGGATCATTAGCCCAGACCAGGATTTAGGGGCGTATAAGTCGCAGTATCTGGGTTCGCTTAATGGAAAAGTACTACGCATTGACCCAGAAACGGGAGATGGACCGGCTAGTAATCCGTTTTACGATAGTGCCGCCCCGCGATCACCGCAATCGCGCACCTGGGGCTGGGGTTTGCGCAATCCCTACCGCATGGTCTTGCGGCCCAACACCGGTAGCCACTACCCTGAAGATGGAGATCCGGGCACCCTGATTGTTGGTGATGTTGGGAACGGTGCCTGGGAAGAGCTAAACGTACTCCACACCGGAGGGCAAAATTTCGGTTGGCCGGTTTTCGAAGGAATTCCACTGGCCTGGAAGTTCTGGACTCAAGAGGTGCCAGACAACCCCCTAGCTCCTAACCCCCTCAACACTTGCGACCAGCCCTTCTTTAACTTCCGTGACTTATTGGCGCAGCCTAAGGAAAGTGGTCCTTATCTACCGGGCAACCCCTGTGATGCCAGCCAGCCAATCCCTGCGGAAGCATTTCCCAGTTATGCACAGACCCCCATGTTGGTTTGGAGTAATTCGCGCTGGAATGAGCCCACGCGGGCAGCCGTACCCGGCTGGAACGAAAATGGTGACCCCAAAAGCCTACTATTGGGTACCGCAGATGCTCCGGTGGAAGGAGAAGCCTTTGATGGCTACTCTAGTCTAGCCGGTGTGTTTTACCAGGGGGAGCAATTCCCAGAGGACTTCCACGGTAAGTATATCCACTTCGATTTCAGCGGCTGGATTCGGACCCTGGATATTGACGAGAACAATACTTTAGATAAAGTGGAGCTCTTTCACGAGTACACCCCAGACATCATTCACCTGGTGGAAAACGTGAAGGAAGGCGCGTTGTACTACACTAATTTGGCGGGTGAGGTACGAAAAATCAGTTTTGGTGGAAACCCTGCCCCAGTGGCAATAATTGAAGCGGATCGTTTTTATGGCGTTGGTCCTTTGGAAGTACAGTTTACGGGCGGTTCTTCTTTTGACCCTAACTCAACAGCACTCACCTACTCCTGGGATTTTGGTGATGGAGGCAACAGCACAGAGCAGGCGCCTACCCACACCTTCACTGCCAGCGGAAGTGGTCCAACTAGCTATGAAGTACGTTTAACAGTTACGGATGCTGAAGGGGCGCAGAATACCGCTAGCCGCATTGTATCGCTCAATAACTCTCCGCCCGATGTAGTCATCTCTTCCTTCAAGGATGGCGATCAGTATCCATTAGACTTTACCTCTTTACTGCGCTTGGCCGCTGAGGTAAGCGATGCAGAACACGGCCCAGAGGAACTTATGTACCAGTGGCGTACGTTTTTGCACCACAACGATCATTTTCACCCGGACCCCGTCATCTTTGAACCGGAGAGTCATTTCCTGATCAGTCCACTGGGCTGTGGAGAAGAGATCTACTTCTACCGCATTGAGTTAACGGTCACAGATCCCGAAGGACTAGCGACTACGGTTTCGCAGCGGATTTATCCGTACTGCGGCACTCCCTTTACCGACTGGCTAGAACTGAGTGGCGAAAATAAAGACGCAGCGATTGAGCTCAACTGGGGTACGATATTTGAACAAGACATTACCAGTATGGAATTGCAGCGCGGAGGTGACTATTTTAGTTTTGAGCCCATTGCCCAGATCAACACCTCAGGTAACCACAGTGAGGCGCAGAATTACCAATTCAGAGATGAATCACCACTACTCGGTGCCAATATCTATCGCGTAAAAGCAACGACCAGCGACGGAGCATTTACCTACTCCAACCTGTTGGCACTCAGTTATCCGCCCCCTAAAGCCTGGAGCGTATTCCCTAACCCGGCTAGCGAGCAGTTGAACTTCTCCTTAGAAGAAGCAACTAGTGGGCTGATCGAAGTAGAATTATTTAATATAGCGGGGCAACAGATACGCCGAATATCGTTTCCTGCGGTAATTGGTGAAACATGGGAACAGCAGCTATTGCTAGGGTCTTGGCCCAAGGGCGTATATAGCTACCGCATCATTAGTGGAGAGCAAAGTTACACCGGGCAGATCGTACTGCAATAAGTGTTATGTATACC
>JBCBWU010000131.1:0-20313 GCA_039816955.1 Bacteroidota bacterium | reverse complement strand
GCGTAACCCCAGTGTAGGGTTTTGGCAGAGAGCTTTTCCTTGACAGCATCAAATACTGCGGGGCGATTGGCGTAGGACTCTCCTAGTATAATAAGCCGGAAGTCCAGTCCTTCGTCGTGGAGTTGTTCGCAGCAGGCGAAGAAGGCTTCTGGGTCCTTGTCGTATTCCCAGCGGTGGTTCCAGAGCAGGACGGGAATATCTGATTTGTAGCGTGCTTCTATCGGATCAAAGGCACGAAGGTCCATACCGAGGTAGAGCACCGAGGACTTGTCCGCAATTTGGGTTACTGTACCCAAGCCTTTGTAATCTGGAAAGACTTTCAAGAAGGCTGGTAATGCGCCTAAGAAACTATCGTGATGATACTGGGAGTTGAAAAAGACAGCATCCGCCGCCAGGGCTGAGGTGTAATTAATCCAGGCGTAATGCCTGTCGCGCTTTTGCGCTACATCTTCATCCGTAGGTGACCAGGGGTAGGTCAATTGGTTTTCGTGGAAATAGACCGCAACAGGGACATTGGCAGTACGCGCTCTGGTCAGGGCCAAGAAAGTGGCCGTATCGAGCATATCAGTGGTCAGGATCAGATCAGGTTGCTCTGGCTGGTCTAAGAATTGACGGGCCAGTTCCACGGCGGCACCGTGCATGCGCCATTTCCAGTGACGTCCCGGTAAAGTAAACAAGCGTACATCATGCTCACTGAATCGAGCATACTCGCTGGCCCACCGCTGGTGACTTCCACTAAAAAATGGCGCAAACAGGTGAATAATCATGCTGCAAAAATAAAGCTACGCAGCACAATCAGACGCTAGAGCTTCACAAAAGGTAGGATTTGCCGCTGACCATCCTTCTGCGCTACCAAGTAATACGTACCTGCTGACAGCTGATTTACTTCTACTATGCTATCATTAATTGCGGTAGCTCGCACCCCTCCCAGCACATCCACAATGTACCAATCAAAAGTCTGTAGCGATTCAACGGAAGCTTGCAACTGAAGTACATCCTGCACAGGGTTTTGTAGCAAGCGCAACCCAAAGTCAGTCACCGCTACCTGCTCTACCGAAGTCTCCACGTTCCGCTTCGAGTAATAAATAGAAGGCACGGATTCGTCATCATCTTCAAAGGTGTAGACCATTACCGGAATAAACTGCCCGGGGAGTATCCAAGCATATTGCGTCTCTTGAATAGGAACTAATGTAGTCTGCGAAACGATTTTCATACGAAGCACATCCTCATAAGTTGTGCCATCCGGCAAAATAATGGTACCGTATCCATCAAACTCTACCTCGCCATTCCGCTCATTCGTACTGCTCATACCAAAAAAGAAGGATGTAAAAGCAGAATAGTAGGTGTAATTATCCAAATAAGTAGCCGGAAACTGTAAGCCATCTTCACTATCGGTAAAGATTTCGCGGAAGAGGATATCATTAGGAACACCACTGGCGCCGCCCACCAGATCCAAGCCCGTATCTGTGACTTGATAGAAATTGTAGGCTTCAAACTCTTCCAATAACCAAACAAAGTCGGCATCAGGAAAATCGGAGCTTGACAAACCGTCTTCGGGAGCCAGAATAGAAAACTGTATTTCAAAAAAAGGCAGCATGAGATCCGAGAAATCCCAAGTTTGGTTCGGTCCGGTAGGCCCAGGATCAAAAGCCTGTACTTCGGAGTACTGTACTTCGTAAGTTTCACCAATGGCCGGTGTCTGCCCAGCAGTAGTTAAAACAGGTTGCGCGCTAAGGCTACCAACCATCATGCATAGCGAGAAGATAAAAGTGTACATTTTCAAAGACATGGTATTCGATTTTAGGATCAATAATGTTTTGTCTCATTCGTAATACTTGTCTGTTCCTCAGCAAGTCAAAAGGTCAACACGGAGAAAAAAATTTCTTGCTTTTGTTTACCTTTCTTCAAATAAGTAGCACTAAGAAGTATATGATGGAGTCCACCGCGGCGGTGCTTAGCGCCATTCGAGATGGAAACAAGAGTATTGTGGAGCGCATCTACCGGCAACACCGTCCCAGTTTCCTGGCTTGGGCCCGGCGGCATTATCCACTTGCTGAGGAGGAGTTGCTGGACGTGTACCAAGACGCCGTCATTATTATGTATCAAAATGTGGTGGAAGAGAAAATCACCGAACTCCGTAGTACCGTGAGCACTTATTTGTTTGGCATCGCCAAAAATCTAATTCTTAAGAAACTACGGCAACAGAAGCGAACTCCCTTAAGCCTGGATGAAATTGCTGAAGTGCCCGTCGCGCCGCAATTTATGCAGCGCAGTGATCAAGAGGAGCAGCAGTACCAAATGCGGCAGGCGCTCAATCGCTTAGGTGAAACCTGTCAACAAATTTTGGAGCTCTTCTACTACTATGAGTTTAGTTTAGAAGTGATAGCCGAACGCTTGGAGTACAAAAATTCCAATACCGTCAAAGCCCAAAAACACCGGTGTATGAAACAGTTGGAAGAGGAGGTTAGAAGTAGGAAGTAAGAAATTAGAAATCGGAAGTGGGAAGTGGGAAATCGGAGGTGGGAAATCGGAGGTGGGAAGTAAGAAATTAGCAAGTCCTCCATTTCTAACCTCCTATTTCGTATATCCTATATCCCTCAGACTAAGAGTAAATAGTACCGATAATGGAAGACAAACTCAAAGACGCCTTGCGGGAAGAAATGCGTCAAAGAATGAAAAAGCGCCTTCAGGAAGTGGAGGGTGAGGCCACAGCGCCCCGGATTCGGCGCCTGTCGGGAGGGCAATGGCTGGCAGCAGCCAGTGTTGCGTTGCTCTTAGGTGTGGCCAGTTGGTATTGGTTGGCAGCCCCAGCGGTACAAGCTAGCGCTATTGCACAGTCCATGTTCGAACCATTACCTAATGTCCTGGCTCCTGATTTACGCGGTACAACAGCGGAGTCAGATTTGCAAAGCGCCATGCAAGCTTACCAGGCCGGACAGTATCCTCTAGCCATAGCCAGTCTACAACAACTACCAGACAGTCTGCAATCAGAGGAAGTACAATTATATATAGCTACCGCAATGCTTGCTGACAACAAAGCCGGTGCAGCCGTTGAGCTCTTGAACAATTTACCACCGGAAGCTGCTACTCAATGGTATCTATGCCTGGCCTACTTACAAACTGGAAATGAGGAGGAAGCCATTGAGTTGGCAGAACAACTCCGCCAATCCAACGATACCTTTTATAAGGAACGAGCAGATGAACTTCTCCGCGCCCTCCAATAGAGGACTGCAAGAAGGATAAGGGCTGCTAATAACCATGGCCACCAAACCGCCACGCCAGAACGCATCTTCAGGGGTTCCAAGCCTCCCTGCAAATGAAACCCAGCCCAGTAGAACGGATGCGCGGCCCTGGCCAGCGGAACCGATTGTCGGTATTCAATTTGAGCTTTCTGCAATGCCGCATCCAATGGTTCTCCCTCCCTTAAGTAGCGGTGAAATGCGACCATCAAATCCTTTGACAACTCATCAGCGGTAGCCCAATAATTGCTCAGCACACTACGCGCGCCCGCTTGCCGTAAAGCATAGGCTAAACTCATCACACCATCACCTGGCTTCCAGGGACCATCACCTGCGTAGCAAGCACTCAAGATGAGTAGATCAGCATTGATGCCCTCCGCTAGTAAGTCCAGGGCCGTTAAGTACTCCAAACCTCCCTCGGGATCGGGGAAGAGTAAATAAGACTCATCGGGAAAATTCTCATCCGCCACTGCGTGCAAGGCCAGATGCAAAACGGAATACGCCGAGGCTCGATCCTGGAAGGCGTTCGCCGTTAGGAATTCATCCGCAAATAGATCAGCTTGTGCTCCGTAGAGCTGAACAATATCTCGAACCTCTTCCTGCGCACCCGGTAAAGACCAGAAACCATTGCGGTACATCTCGCCCAGTTGCGGACGTGGCATCGTGTCAATACGATCCGGATATATGGGGGCAAAACAGCCAATGGAGAAACTAGAGTTGCTTTCCGCTGACCGCGGCATCATATCCGTAAGATGAGGCAGGTAAGCGATCCGGTATTGATCAACGAGAAAGGGCCATTCGCGGTAGCCCTCCGCTTGAGGAAGCGCCGTAGACAGTGCCGCCCAAGGCAGCGCACTGAGCAAACCGTCCCCGCTAATCAGCAACTGGTTTATCTCAGGATCAAACTGCTGTAAGACTGGCTGCAGAAACTCCTTGTAAAGACTAAAGCCAGTAGCCGCCAAAAGAGAATTAACAGGGTCTATATTTTTCACCTCCTGCTTAAACTGCGCAATTGTTCTTTTGGTCCCTTTACTTAAAGGTGCCGAATAGAGTACCACTTTCGCTTTACTAAAGGCCAGCACAAACCAGTGGTCCCTGCCCACAAAAAACGCCAGGGCCAGCTTTTGGTCGTTGGGTAGAGCCGCTTGTAAGTCGGTTAGTTTAAGTTCTTGCCCAAAATCTGCCAGTGGCTGTAATAGATCCATCCGCTGCCCTAAAGCCACCAGACTATCATTAATGGCGTAGCGTAGCTCCTCACTTAAGCTAGCGTAATCCTCCTCGTAGCGTTGTTGTAAAAGATTAAGGTAGCGCTGCCGCAAATCTTGGTATCGTTCTCGTTGTGGCTCATCCACTACTTGCCATTGCCTACCCAGTTTTAAGCTACGCCCCCGAATAGCCTCAATATAAGTGAGTACCTCTTGTTCGATAGCCGGCGAGGGCTCTTGTTCGTAACGTTCAAATAGGATTTGTAACAAGCACTCGGTGGGTCGGCGATAGGTCCGGCCAAAGGAACGGCGTTGATAGACTTCTGATTCAAAAGACGTGAGGGTGTTCCAGCTTTTCTCCGCCCAATATTGGCTACTATCCAGCAAAGGCTTATCCGCTGTCTTTTGGTATAAACGAAATAGGATATCACTTTTCAGTGCTTGCAATCCACTAAGCGGCTGTGAAGGAGGAAACTCAAAAGTAGACATGGCCTCCTCTACCGTTTCCAGCGCGGCTTCCAATTGACCACTGGCCCGTTGCACCCGTGTCATCTCAATGAGCTGATAAGCCAAGGTTTGGGGTTCCTCCCTTGGCACGTAAGCTCGCAGCTGTTCTGCCAGGCTCGCAGCTTGGTCCCATTCACCAAGCCCCACATAAGCCTTCACCAATTGCCGGGTAATCTGGAAAGCCAGGTTGGGAATGACCCGCCCAAAGGCTCGCTCCTCTTCCAGATACTGCTCTCCTAGCTCTACTACCTTTTCGTACTGCTCCGCCTCTAAATACAAGGCATTTGCCCCTTGTACAATACGGAAATAACTTCTGCGCATACCACGCGGTATACTGTCTAAGATGCTGCGGTAAATTGTTAGGCTCTTCTCATTTTGCCCTAAGTAATTGTACAATCGTGCCTGATTTTCTTGTAGCTCCAAACGAAGCTCTGGATACTCGGCAGCGTATTGATTTAGTATATCTTGCGAATACTGCAAGTAGATGCGAAGCTCGCGAATATCGTCCAGCTGCAGTTTTACTTCAGCAATGTTCAGATAGAGCCAAGCGAGAGTTTTAACGTACAGTACTTGATTCGGGCGCGTTAAAGAATCTACATCTCCCTCCGTCATTTCCTGCATTACAGTCAATGCTTGCAGATACGATTTCTGCGCCGCGCCATAGTCATTCTGCCGGTAATGGATCAGACCAATATTACGGTGCTCATCAGCAATATCCAGCGGGCGTTCTAAAGCTTGATAAATACGCAACCCGCGCTGGTAATAATGCATAGCAGAATCAATCTGCCCGGTAACTTTTTGAAAAAGAAAGGCCGCGTTATGTACCGCAAAACCCGTAGGCTCTTCCAGTGGGCCGAAGCCTCGTTCAAAGTACTCCACTGTACGTAATTGAGCCTGCAAAGCAGCGCCCAACTCACCCTGTTGATAGTACCAATAAGTATAGAGGTTGTAGAATTTCCCAATCAAGGTGTCCTGCCCTGTTCCTTGCAGCAAGTCGATGCCTTGGTCCAACAAGCTGCGCGCTTCCTGCATCTGACCTTTGTCAAAAAGGGTTTCATATCGTTCGAGGAGTTGATTTCCCCGCGCAACTACATCTGTAGATTGAGTGAAACTCAGCGGTACAAGGACGAATAGAAGTAGGGACAACAAGAACAATCGCATGGGTACTCCACCTTGAGTTTGGCGGTTGCGGTAAAATACAGCTTTTACCAGCTTATTGCAACCAGCAAAGTCAGGCACAGTGGCACTTACCTAGCGTCGTACCACCCGCAAAGAACTGATCCGGTCATTCCAAAAATCACAACGGTGCGCGGTATTCCAGCTGCCTTCAATCAGCACTGAACGGCCCCCAAAGTAAGCATGCTCGTAAAGTATGACAGCATACCCTCGAGGAACGTAAATAGAGCTGATCCGATCGTTCCAAAAGTCATCCGTATACGCTACCGACCATTCTCCGGCTATGGTCAGCGCCGCCCCACGGAAACTGTGGTGCTCGAAAACAGTAATCTCAGGTGCAGGGAGGAACCCACAATCCCCCCGTCCACAGCTAGGCCCACAAGTATGCGTAGGACGAGGTCGAGGCGGCAGTGGATCATAGGCGTGGCGTCTGATAGGTCGCAATTGAATAGAAGAAATCCGGTTAAACCAATAGCGGTCTTGCCGGCTCGACCACTCCCCTCTTACCACCAGATACTCTCCACGAAATCTCGAATGCTCGTATAGAATGGCTTCAAAGCCAGGAGGCACAATCAGTGAATTAATGGCATCATTCCAATAATCGTATCGATTTGGGGCTGACCAGTCACCTCTAATGAAGAGCTGTTCTCCGCGAAAATCGGCAGTATGAAAAACCACCAATCGTGGATTGGGCCGTTCGCCAGCCGATAAGTTCGAACTAGAAAGCAAAACGGTAGTTAGCAGTGCCAGCAAAAGTCGCGTGTTCATCTTTCAGGTATTTAGTTGATACCCTAAAGATGAACACCGCCTGATAAGCCCCCTTACTACGAAAAAGGCTTTAACCGGAGTTTAATAAGCTTGAAGAAAGTCTTAATTCCTGTTAATGGATGTTAAGAAGTGCTTAAGAAAATGGCTTTTTTGAAAAAAAATCAGCTTTTCAGAAAAAAGTTTGAATTACAATTCAAAATACTGATTATCATTTATTTAAGACTGTGAATAAACTCTTAGAATATCGAACTAATTTGCGATTTTGGTTTCCCTTGCCCTGTATTCGCCCCTACATTTGTATTGTATTCAACGGAATACTACTTCACACAGCAAGAAAAATAAGCCTTATAAAGTTTAGCATTCTTGTTACTTGACAAAGCGAAACCCACAAAGACTAATCTGTCCTTAAGACTCACTTAGTTGGGTGGGCGGTAGTGCTCCCGCATTACCGTCCTTCTTTGAGTCCTTGGTCAGAACAAGATTTTGAACCCTATATAACAATGTGCGAGGTGGTCCGAACCCACCCGCTTGTATACACACCTAAAACCAGTTGCCAACAGCGGCAGACAAGCAAACTGTCTCGCAAGAGATTTATGAGAAAACACACCGTTCAATTAGGGCACGCCCCGGCGATCCTATTCCGCCGGGGATGCACTACGGCCACAGAAGTGTGGTTTGATTTGAAGGGATGTTAAAGGTAACATATCCAATCAACTGTCGAAGTGCTTGGCATTTCGGACCGGTCGAGAACTCAAACTCAACCCTATGACCCTAAAATAGATAGCTGAGTTCGTCGATCAGTCTGGGCTGTTAGAGCCCACACTCGCAAGGGTGTTTTTATTATCTTCAGAAGGGCAATTGGAGATAAGTAGATAGTTGCTATTATTCCGGGCTGGGCGATGATTAAGTTCATCGTCCAGTTTCCTTTTTGGGGCCTAGCGTAAGTCACAAAACGCATTGCTCCTCGATAGCTGCCAAAAGCGTGTTCATCCCTGAGCTAACCGATACTCCGAACACCGCTTCTCTTTTTTGGGCAACTCCATCCTCCCCACCAGTACTGCAAGCCTCATTGCTTCTCGATAACTATCGGGAACGTCTTTCCCACGCTAGCAAACCGATAGTCCAAACCCCTCTTTCCTTTTTGGCCACCTGCATATCGCTCTGTAATTTTCACATCAGTTATCCTACAATTACGAACTTATTATGCATCTCTCAACGCACTCCAATCGGACGGTTAGATCTGTTGTTTTTTCTGGTTTCATTTTTCTCACCATCTTACTTTTCAGCACCTGCACTAAGGAGGTCCTTGTGGTGGAAGAAGTTGAAAAAGCCAATGATTGGGAACGCCTTGGGTTCTATAATGACGACTTCTTCACTTTATACACAGAACCGAATCAACTCATCGTACAAACGGCATCTTTTCATGTTCGAATCGACAGCTCGCGACGCTGGGAGTACTGCACTGATATTGGAAATTCTTCCTACCGAGACCCCATCAATGAGCAGTACACCGTAAATCAAGGTGGCCAATTCATCAGGATCGCCAATACAGAGACTTTCTGTGATAACACCTTCATTGGAACCTTTACACTTAGCCTGGAGTCTCAAGTAGACCCACTCGTAATGCATCCAACACTTTGGACTCCTTCTCGTAGTTTAAGTCGAATGCTGCTCAACGATGATGGACTGATCTTTCTTCCATACCGCGTTGAAGGTGAAGATGAACAAGCTGTAAACTTTGCCCTTATTCAGCTAGGCCCTGGCGATTCTAACGTCGCCGCTACCTTAGAATCAGTAGAGTTAATCACTGATACCGGCCTTAAAGCTTGGACCTATCCTTTCATACATTCGGTAGTGCCCGATGGATTTATTTTTACGCTAATTGGAAATTTATCGGAGAACCAACGTGGAGTCTTTAAACTCGACCCATCTGGGGAAATCCGACAAGTCTATAACCGCCGTGCTACAACATTATTCCAATTCCAAGAGGATTTATATATCCTAAACGTAGATAGTGAAATGCTGCGGTCAACCGATAATGGGGAGACCTGGTCTTCTGCTTATTTCTTTGGCAGTAACGACGTAAACATCACCGATTGGGTAGAAGTAGACAACCAACTATTTGGCCTAGTACGCGACAAGGTGGTAGTTGCAACCCTGACCGAAGACTCCTTTTCCACCAGAGAACTAGATACGGAAGAACTGGCCTTTCAAGAAATCACCCATCTAGCGAAGTTGGGTGATGATGCGGTGCTCTTCACCAGTGCAGGTATCTTCTTCCGAGACTGGGAGGAATTCATGGCAGAAGAATAAAAAAAGCCGGCCCAGTCAGAAGACCGGGGCCGGCGCATAACAACTCGCTTTACACGTCGCGCCTACGCATTGCTGTTTCGGCGGACAAAGTATCACCTGTTTTTTGGGGTTCTATACCGAAGCCGAAGTTGTTTGGCAAGGCCCACCCCGCAGGAGCAGCGCAGCTAAACCACTTCGTAAGCGGTATAAATAGGGTCTAGATGTCAAAGCAAAGTGTGCAAACTGTCAAGTTCTTTGGGAACAGTAAGTGCCTAAAATTGGGATAGCACTATCACTGGGTTCATGGTGTCGATATTAGGCAGAATGAATAAGTTAGAAGCACTTCTTTCTACCTTCTACACTCTACCTTATACCGATCTTATCCACGACAAATGCGACGCAGACGACGCAGCTGCTCTCTCGTTTCCACAGTCACCGTTTCACCATTACGTAAGGTGACCTCAATTGGGAAGTCAATCTGTGGACGCTCAGTAGCATCTGGATTAGCTTCTACCCATTCCATAATAGCGGTTAGTGCCTCTTCACGGTTTTCTACGCTCA
Organism: Bacteroidota bacterium; assembly: GCA_039816955.1. GTDB lineage: Bacteria > Bacteroidota > Bacteroidia > Chitinophagales > Saprospiraceae > Lewinella. The sequence goes on along the minus strand of JBCBWU010000131.1, from coordinate 10,565 downwards.
CGCTTGTACCATCCGGGAAGTTGATGTCGATAGGGTAACCGATCCGGAAGCAGCGGCGGCCATGACCATCACCTACCGTACCTTCACATACTTCGCGTAGATCAGCTCGGTCTTCATCGCTAGCAATGGTGAGAACGGTACCATCTTGTAGCTCTACATCATAGGGATAAGCTAAGGTTGGACGACCTTCTACACCCGGATTCTCAGCGCGCCAGGTGCGGATAGCTAGTCGTAGTTCTGCACGGTTTTCTACTGTCACTTCAGTGCCGTCAGGAAATGCCAGGGTAATGGGGAATACGATATTGAAACAGCGGTTTAGACCGCCATGCTGACCGTGATTACCCCAGTCACCTGGACGCCAAGGACGGTTGGGCTCAAAACCACAATCTTCCAGGACAATACCAAGGTCTTCTCGCGATTCGATGGTCAAGATGGCACCATCTTCTAACTGTACATCATAGGGCATCGCAATTTCCGGACGGAAACCACGCAAAGGGCGAAACGGGCGATCATTCTGCGGTGGGTTGGCCTCCAGGTAAGCTCGAATAGCATCGCCAATTTCCTCGCGGCTAAACACCATCTCTTCTGACTCATCCGGTAAAATGATAGTCACTGGATAAACCAGGGTAAAACAACCACCACAACCCATTTCACCCGACTCTTCCATCATCACGAGGGCTTGGGTGGTGAATTCTTCGGTAGTCATTTCTTCTTCAACGGTAGCAGTTGCTTCTTCTTCACAGGCAGTAAAGAGTAGCATCATGGGGAGGATCATCAGCAGGGCTAGGAACCAGTTCTTTTGAATTCGCATTTGTCTTGTGTTTTTTTGGTGTAAGGAGGCGATCAGGAATAATTGTAGGAAATTTTCGCCCACATACTTTTAGTTATTGAATGCTTTCAACCCAATAAGGCAGGAAGGGCACGCAGTGTACTCATGAGGAGGAATATTTTTTTGAAAAAAAGTGTACAAAACTCCTTCAAAAGCAAACCAACCCTTCACCAATCTACTGATTTTCAAATACTTAATCCAGCTAAATACCAGTAATAAAAATCGCGAGTGCCTTGGCAGGAGCGTGACGCCAGGATGGCGTAAGGGCTAGGGGTAGTAGGGCCGACCAGCGGAAGCGCCCGGATGACCCGACGCTGCCCCGCTCCTGAGGCGGGGTAAAGCGGAGCCCCATAGCCGCCAGTACCCACATTGATATAAGTATTACCAGCAGAATAAATTCCGCGAAACTATAAAAGGAAGTACAACAGGAACTAACCCTCACCATCACATCCGTTACAGGCAGGGTAGCCTATTCGTAATAAATGGAAGCATATCGCCTCAAAAACATAGCGACAAGCAACCAAATCACCCCAAAACCGTAGCTTTAAGCGGTGATATAGTACTAGGTCTTAAACCTGTACCGCCAGCGAACGTCCAAGCTAGCATGACCACAGACCAGTCTTTATGGGATCAACTCCGGGCTGGGCAACAACAAGCCCTGGCGACCATCTACGAACAAGAAGTAGATGCGCTGTTCCGCTATGGTTGTCAGTTTACGGCAGACCAAGGGCTGGTGCAGGATTGTATCCAGGATCTGTTTATTGAATTGTGGAAGAATAGAGCGACCATCGGCACCACCACGGCTATCCGACAATATTTGCTGGTAGCGCTACGGCGCAAAATTGTGCGACAACTACAGCAGCGTAACAACCGGCAAGAACGTGCGGAAAGAGTACAGGCAGAAAGTACAAATCAGGAGCAAGCCATAGACGAGCGGATAGTACAGGCGGAAGAAGCAGCCACCCAGCAAGAACAAATTTCGCGGGCCTTGCAACTACTGAGCGACCGCCAGCGGGAAGTACTTTACCTCAAATATTTTGAGGAAATAGACTACAAGCAAATCGCCGAAATGCTGGGCATCAATTACCAATCGGTGCGCAATACGGCTTCGGCAGGCTTGAAGGCTTTACGGAAGCTATTAGCCTGGTTATTGATATTTTTTGTGAATTTATGAGTACAACTACGGGGCAGGCTGCCTTATAACATAAAACAAGCGACTCAAACTTAATCATGAAACCGGAATATCTGACTTACGACATCGAGGAATTGGCCCAAGACGCGGACTTCATCCGCTGGGTCAAGCAGTCGGATACGTCGCTGGTTTCCACTTGGGATACCTGGCTGCAAGCACATCCAGAGCAGGCTGAAAAAGTGGATGCTGCTAAGGCATTGGTTAAGGCCGTAGAATGGCCAGTTCCGAGCCTGAGCAAGGAGCAACGCACAAGCATGTGGGATAACATTGCTGCTGCCACTACTGAAGAAGCTCCCGTTGTGCAGCTACCTGCTCGCCGGCGATGGCTGTGGTCGGCTGCGGCTGCGGCGGTACTTGTACTGTCGGTTGCTGGCTGGTGGTGGATGTTGCAGAGTGAACCAACAGCACTATTTGCCGACCGCACGGAACAAGGTGAATTTGCGCTGCCGGATGGTTCCGTGGTTAGTTTAAATGCGGTAACGGAAATCCGCTACGCAGCGCACAACTGGAACAAGGAGCGGCGCCTACGCTTGGAAGGAGAAGCCTTTTTTCAGGTAGAGAAAGGAGTGCCTTTTATCGTGGAAACACCTTATGGTACGGTGGAAGTCTTGGGTACTAGCTTTAATGTAGAGGCCCGTGCAGATGTATTCCGGGTCAATTGTTACACCGGAAAAGTACGCGTCAGTTTACCTAATGGTGAAAGTGAAACGATCACCCCCAAACAAGGTGTGGAAGCGGTAGATGGTCAACTGCTAGCGCGAACAGTGGAAAATGAAAATGACATTGCCTGGCAGCAAAGTATCCATCATTTTACGGATCAGCCATTGCGTGAAGTATTCGCTGAACTGGAACGACAATATCTAGTCCAAGTTAGTTTTCCCGAAACTATCCGAAATCAATCTTATACGGGCTCTTTCAAAAGTGGAGAACTAGAAACCGCCCTCCAAAGTATTTGCTGGCCACTGAAACTAAGCTTTACTATCAACCAAAACCAAGTGCAGATTCGAGCTGATCAATGATCCATAATTGCTGTAAAAAACGTGCATTGTTGCCCTTGTTTTTGCTGCTGCTAGGCCTGAATGATCTGGCAGCCCAGCAGACCGTGACGAAAGCATTTACAGGAACACCACTAGCGGAAGTATTTGAGCTCTTTACCGAAGAATATGGATTACTCTTATCCTACGATCCACAAATTCTCGATGGTCGCGCGATTGATCTGCAACTAGAGCAGGAGCCCTTGTTACAAGCCTTTTATCAGGTGTTAGCTGCTGCACACTTGGATTACCTTACCCTTGATCGGCAGCGCATCCTCATTCGGCCCGCGCCGCCGCCTCCACCACCGCCCCTCTCCTATTGGCAAATTAGAGGACAAGTACGAGATCAACTAACTGGCGAAGGGCTACCCCTTGCCACGGTCTATTGTGCCCAGTACGGTTGGGGCGCTAGTACCGATGAGCGCGGGTACTATCAATTGAGTATTCCGGACACCATCAAGCATTCACTTGCCGTAGAAGGACGTTACTTAGGTTACGAAACCGTTCGCCAGCGCTTCCGCCCGGGACCTGACCGTAGGGTCAATTTCACCTTAACCGCCAGTACACAGGAAATAAGCATGATCATTGTCACGGATGAGGTGCCCACAGTTGGCCTTGCCAATCGAGAGCAGGCCGTAGTCATGCGCCCGGATGATGCCCTTCCGGCTTTAGGCGGTTCCAGCGACCTGATGCGGAACTTGCAATTGATGCCCGGAATTAATAGCGCCAATGATCAATCCGCTGCTTTGCAAGTACGTGGTGGGCAGGCTTCTGAGAACCTGATCCTGTGGGATGGCATGTTGCTCTATAATGTAGATCATCTATTCGGCATTTTTAGCTCCGTCAACTCTTCGCTGGTAGAATCTGTGCGGCTCTACAAAAATACCTTTCCGATAGCCTACGCGGGCCGCTCCGCCTCGGTGCTCGAAATTAAATCCCACGAGCCGGATCAGCAAGCACACGCCTACCTGAACCTGGGTAACTTAGTAGCTGAGGGTGCCGCGAGAGTTCCACTTGGAAAAGCTTGGGGTCTACAATTAGGTGCCCGTAGCAGTTTAAACCGCTTGGTCAATACCGACTTATTCGACCAGCTTTCTCAGCGCGTCAGTATTGGTGGTGCTAATCTGGAGGACCTGTTATCGGAATCGGAGCAGATTCAAATTCAGCCGGCCTTTCGCTTCTCTGATTTTAATGCAAAACTATCCTGGCAGGCCAGTCCTCGCACCTATTTTGATTTCAACACTTACCTTAGTTCCGACCGTTACAACTATGATTACACCTTCGATTTCGCCACGCGTTTACCCAATCGAAGAGGTGAAAACAGTATTCGTTTTACCGAGCTCAGTGAGTGGAAAAACCAAGCCTACAGCGGTCGCTGGCAGCAGCAATGGAACGAAATCTGGCAAAGTGAATTAACCCTAGGCTATTCCAATTTCGAGCTCTTTGAAAAGGGAGAAACGACCCTTGTCAGAGAACAGTCTAATGGTAACTTCAAACGCAGTAACCGACTTAATCAACGGGAGAATGAAATCGAAGGCTACCACCTGAATTGGAAGCATACGGTTCAAACCAGCGCTGATGGTCTCCTAACCCTTGGCACTCGCGTGCTAGAAGAGGAAGTGGCATTACAGCTATCAAACGACAGTCTGGGGCTACTGGCTAATAGTGCCAAGGCCCAGCAGCTTGGTTTATACGGAGCACACGAGTGGCAATGGAAGAAATGGCAACTACAGCTTGGTCTGCACCTTACGCGTTATTCGGGTACGGATCAGTTTTACGCTTCTCCCCGATTATTGGTGGGCCTGGAAAGCAGCGAGAATTGGTACTGGAAAGCATCTCTCAACCTCTACCATCAGTATCTCCGGCATTATTACACGGAGAACCGCTTCGGGCGTAGTTTCCAGGTTTGGACCTTAGCCAACGAAAACTTCTGGCCAGTATCTCAGACGCAGCAGGCAATGCTAGGATTTACCTACCGGAAAAACCGTTTTTCGCTGGATGTTGAGAGCTTCTATCGATCCACTTCTGGCGTTTTGGAATACACGGCTCTAGCCAATAGTTTTGAGGATACCGCAACGGGCGGAGCAGCCACCGGACAGAATTCATTTCGCATTTCCCAGGGCGATGGACAGGTTATTGGCGTCGATATTTTGCTTCGTCAGAAATGGGAACACTTCCAATCCTATCTCGCCTACACCCTTAGCCGCTCTACTCGTCAATTCGATGATCTATTTCAGGGACAAGCGTACGCTTCTCAAGACGATCGTCCGCACCAATTGCAGTGGACCAACACTTGGAGCAATGGCCGCTGGGCATTTTCCGGCATCTACGTCCTAGCTTCCGGCCGGCCCTACCTAGACCTGACCAATAGCAACCTCCCCGTTGACCGCCGCGATCGTACTCCAGAAGACTTACGCCGTATTCCGGACTATCATCGTATAGATCTCTCCGCCCGCTACGAAATCCTGCTAGGTAAGACCCGCCTACACGCCAGCCTAGCCGTCCTCAATCTCCTGGACCGCGACAATACCTACTACGAACAGCAGGTGTACTCCATACCCGGGCAAAATAATCGTAGTTTCTTGCTGGGCAATGAACTACAGCTGCTACAACGCACTTGGAGTGTGGCGGTAGGAGTTGAGTTTTGAGAGCTTAAGCTGAATAGAAAGAGTAAGATCAAGGATTAACAAGTATACCTTTTTGAAAAGTCGACAACATGTATTCATAATACACTCAAATTCAGCAATATAAAAACAAAAAACACCAATTAAAAAATCTAAGAAATATAGCCCTTTGGTTTCCAAATGCTGTACGCTTCTCCTACTTTTATTTCATAAGAAGTGCAAACAGAGGAATTGCTGCATCTCAGCCGAGTACATAGTATTTAGTATTTTTAGAGAACGGATAGCACGACCTCAACTAGCACTATCCCTAAAACCAAAAACTGAGCAACTATGAATTTTGATCCCCTATTCAAACGTATTTCCTTTCTCCTATTCACACTTTTCACACTCCATTCACTATCGGCTCAAGACATGGCTGCTGCCGTAGACATCGTCGGCCCGACCCAGGACTCCGTCATCATTAATGTTCTCAACCTTCCGGAGCAAATCACTCCGGTGTCGTTTTCGAAAGTTGAACCTTCCTATCGGTACTTTTATATCTACGGCGACGGCGACTTTGGCTTTTTTGAGGGCATTACCGACCAAAAACACTCTGCCACACACCGTTATCCCTTTGAATTTGGCACCCCTACAGCCACCCCTTACCACGCACGTGCTTACGGGATTGGTATCTACAGTAACGGTGACCGACCACCAAGGCCGACAAAAACTAATCTGATCAACAGCCCTAGCGATCCAAGCTTGGGTGGAACGATTGAAAACACCGCAATAATTGAGCAAGACAGCTTCCTAAAGCTCCTCCCCCACGCTCAGGCCAAAATTGGCGAGCCCCTGATCTTTGTAATCGCCGTTACCAACACACTTACGGAGCCCATCAATAACGCTCAGCTTCTGTTGCTACTAGAAAGTGAAGTTGAAGAAATCGTCACTTCGCAGAAAGGCTTATCAGTGGTTAACCCAACCGGAACCTATAGCAAGTTTCCTATTAAAGAAGTACTTGTTCACAGTAACAATGTGGGAAAACGAGTCAAGCTTTACGAAAGCTCGGTATTGCCACAAACGAAAAATGAGTTTCAGCGCATTCTGGCCTTTGATGTCAATGATCTCCTTCCTAACCAAGAACAACACGTCTTCCTAGAATTGCAGGTGGACAGCCTTATGTTCAACGCTTTTAACGGTAAGAACAAGGGACGAGTAAAATTCACCGCGGTACTGCATACGCAGGATGAAAACTTGCTACAGGTCAATCTCTTGAGCAACGAGCAAGCAACTTATCTATCCAACTTGGGCTTAGGTGCTAGTTTGGGTCGTATGTCACAAATTGCGCCAGATAGCGTGTATAATTATGTGGCCTTGAATGACTCTACAGAAATTAGTGATAGCGGTGACAATGGTGAGATAACTGCAGTTGGTAACTACCTCGCCATGACCACGAATAACATTTCCTTAGTGAAGGAACACGACCCTAACTTTCTCAAAGCGGTGGGTTGTGAATGTGCACCCCAAGGAGAACCAAACAAACTCTTAGTTACGCTACACGCTGAAAACGACGGACAAGGAGAAGTTTACGATGTGTACTTCGATATGGAGTTACCAGCGGGTCTTACCGCAAGCGACATCATTGGTGAACCACTAGCTCACCACCCCTTCCGTGAGGATGATACGGTGAGTTCTAAAGACTCCATTACTTACACCATTCTGGACCCACAAAACGTACGCTGGCACATGCGTAGTCAATTCATTGAATCGATTGTCAAATACGGGCCAGATGATCCCCGAACGTACGCTGAAATCCAATTTGAGCTTTCTACCGATATGCCATTACAGAGCCTGGATAGCCTGTTGATCACTTGTGTGCGTTTCAATAATCTAGCCAATGCTCCGGTCTGTACCTATCCGGTGCCGGTAAGCCTGATCCAAGAGGCAAATGGCGATCTGGCGGAAGTTCTCACTTGCGTGGAATGCCCAGAGGACAATGGAACGAGCAGCAGCTGGCCGTGGTGGTATTGGTTGTTACTAATCCTGCTCATTCTACTACTCATCCTTCTTGTCGTGTTCCTGCTCCGCAGATGATAGCGCAATAAACCTTTGGTTGGGTGTACCGACGCACCTAGCCAGTCTACTTGCTGGTATTACTTTGTTTGTTTACGGAAAACAAGCTATCTGCTTTATGCTACAAAGAGAATTTATCCTCCTTGCACTGCTATGGGTCATCCCATTTGCTGCGCACAGTCAACTAGATATTCCGCTAGACGAGTGGCACCTTAAAGCCTTCGAAATATTCGAAAAGGAAGGAGAAAGTGCCGGGGTTCAGGCCTTCAGAGAAGGGATGGAAGTGGCGCTCGAACAACAGGAATATGCCACCTATCTCCTCCTGCTCGGCGAACTCGGTTCGGCTTATACCTATATACTAGGTGAGCCCGATTCTGTGATAGCGGTGCTATCAAGCGTTTACGAGCTCCCATTTGAGCCCACCAGTGATGACGAACTGACGAACCTAGCATCGATCTACGTCAACCTGGGGTATACCTACAGTCTTGACTTAGGGCGATACGCGGATGCCTTTGTCCCATTTCAGCAAGCCTATGAAGTTTACGAGAACCAAATTCAGCAGCGCCCCCTGTATCGAGCACAATACGTGGAAAAGCCACTGGGGAATATCTGCACACGCCTGGGGGATTACCCCGCAGCAGCAGTACATTTACAGACAGCGGTACAAATCATGGAAACGGAAGAGGCCTACGAACAGGCAGCATCTGCTTGTAGTGATCTGGGCTTAGTCTATCAAAATTGGGAACGCAAAGACTTGGCTCGTGCAACTTATCTGCAAGGTCTGAGCTACCCGAACCTGGGCGCCTACGCGCAAAGTTTACTGTTGATTAACTATGCTGATTTCCTACTCGGTGAAGAGGAGGAACCAGAAGCATTAGAGCGGTTACAATCCGCTACCGCAATATTGGCAGGCGCTAAGGAGGAAGAAATACCACTCAAGAGACGACAGGCCCTGCAAGCTGGCATCTACGAAAAACAGGCTTTGATCCAATCTGAGCTGGGCGATTATTCCGCCGCTCTGGCCAGTATTGAAAATGCGCTTGAGACCAGTGTTAGTTATTACGAAACCAACCGGCGGCGTGAAATAGCCAAACTGTACAATAAGTACGGACAAATACTAGTGGGTGCCGAGCAATTTGAGGAGGCGGTAAGGAAGCACCAAACGGCCATTCAATGTGTAATCCCATCTTACCAACCAGCATCGATCAATGAGCTACCCAGCTCGGAACAATTCTTTGCTGAGAATGTAATTCTGGAGTCTTTAGAGCACCTGGCTAACACCTACATGCTGTGGCACGAATCTTCGAAAAGTGTTGGGCTTTTGGAAAATGCGATGAGCTGTCACCAGCGCATGTACGAAGCGGAACAACACCTGCAACGCATCTACCGCTACGAAAGCTCCAAGCTCCTTAATCTGGAGGAGAGTCGTCGTCGAAACGAGCAGGCTATCCGGGTGGCGTACGAACTCTTCCGAAACACCGGGCAAGAGTCTTACCTCTATCAAGCCTTCGTTTTCGCAGAACGCAGCCGCAGCAAGTTGCTACGGGAAGCCCTACAGCGGACACAGGCCAACGATCTAGCGGGACTAAACTCCCAGGTCAGAGAAGAGGAACTGGCCTTACAACAAGCGGTCAGTGAAGCCGAGGAAGAACGCTACCGACTCATCAGCGAGGAAGCTGCTGATACCATTATCCAAATTGCCGAGACGCAACTATTGCAGGCAAGGGATGACTTATACCAGTGGGTCAGAAGCCTGGAGACTAAATTTCCTCGTTACTACCAGTTGCGGTATGCCGATCAAGTACCGAGCTTGGTGGAATTACGGGAGATGCTTAGCAGTAAGGAACAACTACTCGAGTACTTTGTGGGCCAAGAAAACCTCTATGTATTTCGACTGGACCAAAATAGTTTCGTCCTACAGAAATTTCCACTCCCAGTGGGGCTCAACGAGCGCATCCTGACTTGGCGACAACAAATTGAGACCTACCAGCAGGCGGGCCAAGACAGGACGGCCTTGCTAGCAGCTTATCAAAAAGAAGCGCATCAGTTGTACCTGGATCTGGTAGCACCTTCCTTAGCACCGATGCAAGATGTTGAACGTTTACTCATCATCTCCAGTGGGATCCTTGACTTGGTTCCCTTTGAAGCACTGCTAAGCCGGCCTGCTAATGCGGATACCCCCATCAGCGCGTATGCCTTTTTATTACAGGATTATACGATTAGCTACGGTTATTCAGCAAGCTTACAGTGGTTTCTTCATCAGCTAGAACGCGCCGGTCAAGACATGGCGGGTTTTGCTCCTTCCTTCAACAGCTCCTCCGGCTGGGCTACCCTAAGTTGTAGCAACAATTTATTACGGGGAACAATAGGTGCCGCCAACGGAAGAATCCTTGCTGGCCAGGAAGCTAACATCAATAATTTTCAACAATACGCCCCGCAATACCGCTTATTGCATTTGGCTACTCACGCCCAAGCTAACCCCGAGCAGGGAGATTTCAGCTTCGTTGTTTTTAGCGATGGTCAGGGTGGCTACGACTCCTTATTCGCTAAAGACCTGTACCTCTACAATTTACAAGCGGAACTGGTTATTCTAAGTGCCTGCGAAACGGCCTTAGGCACGCTCTATAACAGCGAGGGAGTTATCAGTTTAGCACGAGCCTTCCACTATGCGGGAGCACGTAGTGTCTTGACTACCCTATGGCGAATTAACGAAGGAGCGAACTGCCACCTACTAGAGCAGTTCTACGCCGCTCTGGACTCCGGAATGGATAAAAAAGAAGCCTTGCGTAGTGCGAAATTAGCTTACCTGGAAACAGCTGATACACGAGCCGCAC